>NZ_WKZK01000052.1:0-41179 GCF_009680135.1 Eubacterium sp. BIOML-A2 | reverse complement strand
GTTACTATTCACAGTCGATTTAGCGTTCATTCTTTAGGAAGCTCGTAACAGAGCTTCTTTTTCTTTGCCATAATGCACAAACATAGTGGTCATATTTGTATATATTTATAGCCACTATCCCTTGACAATTAGTAGTGGTTATAATATAATATATATAGCCATTATTCGTTGAAAGGAGATTCACCATGTCTACTATCGTTCGTCATTATGATAAGAAAACCGGCAAGACCCGAGTTTATGAGTCTACCCCTCACTATGATCCCGTCACAAAGCAATCAAGACCTAAGAGAAAATATCTTGGTACACTTGATCCAGAAACCGGGGAATTAATTCCCTCTTCCGGGCGTCGCGGAAGAACTTCATCTTCAGATAATAAAACCACTAATACTGCTACTGACAGTTCATCTTCAAGGATCAAATCTCTTGAAAAGAGTTTGGCAGATAAAAATGACGAGATATCTGCTCTCCAATCCGAGATAAAAGCTTTGAGAGCCACTATTCGATCCTTCGAGAAAATATGCAGTTCTATATCTGCTATTCTTACAAAGGTGCCTGACAATCTATGATAAAGTTTACCGGTGATCTGCGTTGCGACTTTGCAAAGGCAACCGCAGAAATAGCAAAACTAAAAGATCGTATTCTCGGCTACCAGGAGGAGATTGCCAGTCTCCGCAGGTCTGTTAAGAGTCTCCAAAAATCAAAGGATTCCGATAAAAAACGATATCAAGAATCCTTGTCCGAGAAGGACGCTGTTATCAAGGAACTTCAAAACAGGCTTGCCCATGCGGAGGCTCTTCTTAATCATGATGGCAGCAATACCGGTACTCCGACATCACAAACACCGATAAATAAAAACAAACTCATACCAAACTCCCGACGTAGTTCGGGCAAGCCTAAAGGCGGACAGGTTGGACACGAAAAATCATCTCTGAAAGAGCCGGATGAATCCGAGGTGACCGAAACGATCGAACATCCATTGCAGGATGATGAGTGTTGCCCAAAGTGTGGTCTCTCTGACTGCACGCCTACCGGCGAATCCGAGGTCAAATACGAATACGATATACGCATCAAAGTAGTAAAGATAAGGCATGAATTCTTTTACTACGAATGTAATAATTGCGGAACCGTATTTCGCTCTCAAATACCACCGACGCTCAAGGAAAAGGCTCAGTATGGCAGTGAATTACAGGCACTCGCTTTATCCCTCACTAATACTGTCAATGCGTCCATGAATAAGGTCTCTATGTTTCTCGATGGTATCACAGGCGGAGAATTAACCCCATGTGAGGGATATGTTGCGAAGCTGCAGGTGCGTGCCGCAAAGGGACTGCTTCAATTTCGAGAGGATCTTAAGCTTTTGCTCATCACGCGCAAGATAATCTACTGGGATGATACGGTAATCATGATCCTCACAGAAAGAGCCTGCTTTCGTTTTTATGGCGATGAAACCATTGCTTATTACACCGCTCATGCCCATAAGGATATGGAGAGCCTTGATGATGACAACGTTTTAAATCTCCTGACTTCTGCCACAAAAACAATGCACGACCACAATACCGTAAACTACAACAAGAAATACAGCTTCGAAAACATCGAATGTAACCAGCATCTTCAAAGAGACTGCCAAAAAAACTCTGATAATACCTGTCATAAATGGTCTGACGATTTAAAGGAGCTTATCAGCTCAACCATCAAGGAACGCAATGACGCGATTGCCCGGAACGAGTCTTCTTTTGATGAGTCCTACATCTCACAATTTTACAAGAAAGTGGATGAATATCTTGCAAACGGCTGGTCTGAAAATGAGGCTGATCCCAACAATTATGGTGCGGCATGGGAAAGAACCCTTTTGAACAGAATTGCCACTTATCGCAGACCATACTTTCTATGGGTAGAGGACTTCAGCTTGCCTACCACAAACAACCTCAGCGAACGTGGACTTCGTGGTGTGAAATCCCATATGAAAATATCTGGCCAATTTGAATCTGAAGCCGCAGCGGACAATCATGCACTCATCAGAACATACATAGAAACCTGCCGCCGAAATCACATCAATGAGATCGACGCTCTAAAACGTTTGTGTACCGGAAATCCCTATACAGTTGAAGAAGTTTTTTCCTCATCACCTCCTCTTTGAAAGTCGATTCAAATATGAAAAATCAAGCGGAAATGACACCCGCTCTATTTGTCATGCCCTAATCGACTGTGAATAGTAACAANATGGGTAGAGGACTTCAGCTTGCCTACCACAAACAACCTCAGCGAACGTGGACTTCGTGGTGTGAAATCCCATATGAAAATATCTGGCCAATTTGAATCTGAAGCCGCAGCGGACAATCATGCACTCATCAGAACATACATAGAAACCTGCCGCCGAAATCACATCAATGAGATCGACGCTCTAAAACGTTTGTGTACCGGAAATCCCTATACAGTTGAAGAAGTTTTTTCCTCATCACCTCCTCTTTGAAAGTCGATTCAAATATGAAAAATCAAGCGGAAATGACACCCGCTCTATTTGTCATGCCCTAATCGACTGTGAATAGTAACAGTTTGGTGTAACAGTTCAGACAGTTCTGAACCATTACAGTTTGGACACTATTCACAATCCAGAGAATAGCAACTAGTTTATCACTATTCATACTCCGGTCAAATAACATACATTTTATCAATAAATCAATACAGATTACAACTCCCACCAAACGAATCAATACACTGCCCCCCGTAAAATCTCCTCCCCATAAGCCAACCTTCCCTACCGCCCGGATGCGCCCAGCGAAATAAAGGGACCGCCGTCCCCCAAAAAAGCAATTGGCACAGAATCCAGCAGAAAGAGAATATTCAGGACACTTGAATAATATGATAATAGAGAGAATATACCGCGGGGATTGGATATGAAGAGAAAAATGATGTATCTGGCGGGATTTTTGCTTGTGCTGATGCTCACGGGATGCATATCGCGCCCACAAAAGACGGAAAAGCTGCGGGACCTGGACTTTACCGTTATGGATAAGGAGAAAGTGCCAAATGAACTGAAGACGGCGATTCTGGAAAACAGGGACCTGCCATTTAAGCTGACATACGCAGACCAGGGATATCTGTATATTGCGGAAGGATACGGGCCGCAGCCCAAAAGCGGGTACAGCGTAGAAGTGACGGGACTATATGAGACAGAAAATGCCATTTATATACATACGAATCTGCTGGGGCCGGAAAAGGGAGAGAAAACGGAAGAGGTAACTACCTATCCCTATGTGGTAGTTAAACTGGAATATATTGAAAAAAATGTTATTTTTGATTAGAGGAGGATGTATATGGAACTGATTAAGAAACAAGTACACTACACACAGGAGGGAAAACGAACTTTTGACCAGTTTTATCTGGATGAGGATTACAATGTCCCCGATGCAAAGGAGGATGTACAGCAGATTATCCAGGGAAGCGGCACGGTTAAGATCGAGGATATCAAGCTGGTTGAGAATTACATAAGGATTTCGGGCAAATTGTATTTTCAGATACTATATGTCACTGCAACCGGAGATCCGCAGCCCGCGGTATTAGAAGGCAAGATACCATTTGAAGAGATGGTGTATACGGATGGCGGAGAAATGGAAAGCTATTTTATACAAAATATCCGCGTGGAATTCACGGTATCTCTGGTGCATTCCAGAAAATTGAGTATCCGCGCAATGGTAGAAATGGAGATTGGCCGGGAAAAACTGGAGGACGAAGAGACCACAGTGGATATCGACAGCCCGGTTCCGATTTACAAAAAAATGAAAAATGTAAACCTCCTGGAGCTTCATACCACCAAAAAGGATACCTACCGGATCAAGGAGGAAATCACGCTTCCCGGAACAAAGGAAAGCGTCGGTCAGCTGCTTTTGACGGACGTCAGCAGCAGGAAGCTGGAGATCCGCCTGGGACAGGATGAGATGCAGCTGAAAGGCGAACTCCTGGTGTTCTGCATGTATTTGTCGGAGGATGGGAAGGCAGACTGGCTGGAGCAGAGCGTCCCGTATGAGGGCCGGATCGAATGCGGCGGCGTGGAGGAAGGCATGTACTATTATGTCCACAACAGCCTGGAGGATACCCTGATGGATGTCCGAATGGATGAGGATGGAGAAATGCGTATTCTTGGGATAGAGGGCACTCTGAATTTGAGGATGAACATTTATCAGGAGGAAGAGATTGAACTTCTGGAGGATATGTATTCTCTGGAGCAGAACTGCGGATTTGAAACGAGAGAGGCGGTCTATGAAGAACTCCTTGTACAGAATTATTCGAAATGTAAAGTGGCGGAGCGTCTGTCCCTTCCGGAGTTAAAAGACGACGTGCTGCAGATCTGCCACAGCGACGGCAGCGTGCAGATCGAACACATGGAACTGGTAGAGGAAGGAATCCAGATCGAAGGCATCCTGCACATTTCCTTCCTTTATCTGAAAGCGGATGATGCAATGCCGTTTGGCGGCTGGCAGGGAATGGTCCCCTTCTCTTATCTGCTGGAATGCCCGGGAATGACGGAAGATGTGCGCTATAACATTTCCTATCATGTTGAGCAGCTTTCCGTCAATCTGGCAGGGAGCGAGGCGGTAGAGGTGAAGGCTGTGCTTGCCTTTGACACATTTATGCGCAAACCCGTTCCCATGCAGGTAATTACGGATGTGGAACTGTCTCCGGTTTCGATGGAAGAGATGGAAAAACGGCCGGGAATCGTAGGCTACATTGTGAAAGACGGAGATGAGCTCTGGACGCTTGCAAAGAATTATATGACCACCATAGACGGTATCAAGGAAATCAATGAATTGGAATCAGATACCATAAAACCGGGTGACAAATTGTTGATTTTTAAGGAAAATATGAGTATACTGTAGGTATAATGTATACAAGATACAATTTGGAGGACACAGGATGAAACAGATCGCATTAAAGGCTCTTGCCAAAATCAATCTGGGACTGGACGTACTGGGGAGAAGGGCGAACGGATACCACGATGTACGCATGGTGATGCAGTCAATATATCTGTATGACGATGTGAAAATAGAGCGGACGGAAAAGAAGGGGATCGAAGTCAGGACGAATCTGTATTTTCTTCCCACAGATGAGAATAATATTGCATACAAAGCAGCGGCTATGCTGATCAGGGAGTTTGCAATTCAGGAAGGTGTTATCATTACGCTGGATAAACATATACCGGTGGCAGCAGGTATGGCGGGCGGCAGTTCCAACGCCGCCGCCGTGCTTTTTGGAATGAACCGGATGTTCGGCCTGGGCCTGTCCCAAAAAGAATTGATGGAACGGGGCGTGAAGCTGGGAGCGGATGTGCCCTACTGCATCATGCGCGGCACCGTACTGGCAGAGGGGATCGGGGAAGAACTCACGGTGCTGCCTGCCATGCCGAAATGCACGGTTCTTGTGGCCAAGCCGGCGATCAGTGTATCCACCAAGGTCGTGTACGAGGCGCTGGATGCAAAAGAGATCCTAAAACATCCGGATATCGACGCCCTGATAGCCGGTTTAGAACAAGGAAGTCTTCCGGACATCGCAGCTGCCATGGGAAATGTGCTGGAAGATGTGACGATTCCTCTGTATCCGGTCATTGAAGACATTAAGAATGAAATGAAAGCGGCCGGAGCGCTCAACGCAATGATGAGCGGCAGCGGCCCAACCGTATTCGGCCTGTTTGAGAACAAGGCGCAGGCCAGAAAAGCGCAGGATAAGATCAGAGAAAAAGCACTGGCAAAGCAGGTGTATGTGACGAACATACACGGTGCGAGGAGGATAGAATATGGAGCCTAAATTTGAAGTGACTATGAACGAATACCTGCCTTTGCGGGATGTGGTGTTCAACACGCTGAGACAAGCCATTCTGCGGGGCGAGCTAAAGCCGGGAGAGCGTCTGATGGAGATTCAGCTTGCGAATAAGCTGGGCGTAAGCCGTACACCGATCCGTGAGGCAATCCGTAAGCTGGAGCTGGAGGGCCTTGTACTGATGATCCCGCGCAAGGGTGCGGAAGTTGCGGAAATCACGGAAAAGAACCTGCGTGATGTCCTTGAAGTAAGAGGGGCCCTGGAAGAGCTGGCGGTACAGCTGGCCTGTGACCGGATAGACAAAGAGGGAATTCGGAATCTGAAAAAGGCCGCGAAGGAATTCGAAGCCGTCCTTGACAGCGATGATATCACCCAGATTGCCGAGGCAGACGTAGCGTTTCATGACGTGATCTATATTGCGACAGATAACACAAGGCTGATCCAGCTGCTGAACAACCTGCGTGAACAGATGTACCGGTACCGTGTGGAGTACCTGAAGCAGAAAGAATGCCACCCTAAGCTTCTGGCGGAGCATCAGGACATTATCCGGGCCATAGAGAACGGGGAAAGAGGTAAAGCTGCAAAAATTACAAGCCAGCATATCGATAACCAGGTGGCGGCGGTGATCGGTATACTGCGTCATAAATAAGTATAAAAACAGCGGCAGCCCCGTTGTTGTATAATTCTGTAAATTCTGTCAATACTCCTTTTATCAAACAGATCAGACGCATCTGAAACATGGAGGGAGTTACATATGGATAGAACATTTCACATAGAAAGACAGACAAACAGAATTATTTTAATGCTCGCGGTCATCATCGCGACTCTGATCACGGGGTTCGCCGTCTGGCGTGTGCAGCTGACCGCCCAGGCCAAGACGCAGGAACATCTGGCGCAGGAGGTTCTGCGGTTTCACATTCTTGCCAACAGCGACAGTGAGGAAGACCAGGCCCTGAAGATGGATGTCAAGGAACAGGTTCTGGCCTACCTGAAAGCCGCAATGCCAGAAGGGCTGAATGTGGATGAAACGAAGGAATGGATGCGCAGGCATACGGATGAACTGGAGGAGACTGCCAGACAGACGATCTTGGCGCAAAACAAGGACTATCCCGTGAGCGCCGCGGTGACGACCTGTTATTTCCCGGATAAGACATACGGGGATGTGACGTTTCCGGCGGGTAATTATGAGGCGTTAAGAATTGAGATCGGAGCAGCAAAAGGACATAACTGGTGGTGCGTACTGTACCCGAATTTGTGCTTTACGGATGCCACAAATGCGGTTGTGCCGGAAGAAGGAAAAGAGGAACTGAAGAGCGTGCTGACAGAGGACGAGTACTCCCAGGTGACGGCACAATCAGACTTTAAGATAAAATGGTATTTCCTGGAGCGTTTTAAATAACAGACCGGCCGGTGTCACAGGGACGGCACAGAGCCCGAATGCGCAGGCGGAATCTCCGGAAATCCAGGCGGAGGGAACATGACTGAATTTTTAGTAAAACATTTTGTAAAAGATTATGAAAAAGTAGAAAAGGTGTCCGTGCGTACAGCTTATGGCGTATTAGCCAGTATCGTGGGCATCTTTTGTAATGTATTTCTGTTCATTGTAAAATTTGTTGTCGGAATCGTTCTTCACAGCGTTTCCGTAACAGCGGACGCGTTCAACAACCTTTCCGACGCAGGATCGTCGGTGATCAGCTTTGTCGGAGTAAAAATGGCCGGGAAACCTGCTGATGAGGATCACCCGTTCGGCCACGGCAGAGTGGAGTACATAGCAGCCCTGGTCGTAGCCTTTCTGGTATTGGAAGTTGGATTCACATTTCTGAAGGATTCTCTGGCTAAAATCAGAATGCCGGAGGAACTTAACTTTCAGCTCCTGTCCATGATCATTCTGCTGCTGTCTATCGGCGTCAAGCTGTGGCTGGGCATTTTTAACCGGAAACTGGGACAAAAGATTGACTCAAAAGTAATGATGGCCGTATTTACGGACTCCATGGGAGACGTTATCACGACCGGAGCAACGATCCTTTCGCTGATATTTTTCAAAGTGACCGGCATTAATATAGACGGCTTTGTCGGAGTGGGTGTAGCGCTTGTAGTCATGTGGGCGGGCGTAGGAATTGCCAAAGACACACTGGAGCCGTTGATCGGCGAGGGGGTAGACCCGGAGCTGTATGATAAGATTAGAAAATTTGTAGAAAACTATGAGGGCATTGAGGGGACGCATGACCTCATCGTACATAATTACGGGCCAAACCGGAGCATGGCATCGATCCATGCAGAAGTCCCCAACAATGTCAACATCGAAGAGTCCCACGAAATCATTGACCGAATCGAGAGAGAGGCCATAGAAGAATTGGGTATTTTCCTGGTTGTCCATATGGATCCGATCGAAACACAGAATGAAGAAGTCATGAAAATACGCATGCAGGTGGACGGGGCGTTGAAAGGACTGGACAGCAGCTGCAGTATTCATGACTTCCGCGTGGTGGAGGGAAAAGAGCAGATTAATCTGATCTTCGATATGGTTGTGCCAATCTCTTACCATGAAAAAACGCGGCGGGAGCTGCAGGCAAAACTGGCGGCAAGGCTGAGGGAGACGGATCACCGTTACCGGTGCGTGATCACAATAGAGCATAGCTTTAAATCCAGCAAAAATGATTAGGAAACAAGAACAGTGAAATGACAGGATAAGAAAGAAGGTATTATAAATGTACGCATTTGACAGCAGAGTAAGATACAGCGAAATCGACCACCAGGGAACCATGACACTTCCGGCGCTTATCAACTATTTTCAGGACTGCAGCACCTTTCAGTCGGAAGACATCGGCGTGGGTCTCGAGGTACTGAGAGAGAGAAAAAAGGCATGGCTCCTTTCCTATTGGCAGGTGGTGATCGACCGCTTTCCGAAGATGGGAGAGCAGATTACAGTAGGCACATTTGCCACCGGGTTCAAGGGACTATACGGGAACCGTAACTTTGTCATGAAGGATGAACAGGGAAATATGACTGCCTGCGCCAACTCTGTATGGGTATTCATGGATATAGAGAAGGGCCGGCCGGCAAGGCCGGGGGAGGAAGATATCGCGCCTTACGGTATGGAGCCGCCGCTGGAGATGCATTATGAGGACAGAAAGATAAAACTGCCGGAATCCTGCAAAAGTCTGCCCTCCTTTCCGGTGCGCAAATACCATATCGACACAAACGAGCATGTCAATAACTGTCAGTATGTGCAGATGGCGCTGGAAATCCTTCCGGAAGACATGAAGATCGGACAGCTGAGGGTGGACTATAAAAAATCCGCAGTCTATGGGGACATCATCTATCCAAAGGCATCTTTTGAAGCGGAGCGGACCGTGGTAGAGCTTTGTGACAGGAACGAGAAGCCCTACGCGGTGATCGAGTTTAAGCCAAAGAGCACACAGCCTTAACGTTTCCGGTAGAGCTGAATCAGGAAAAAAGCCATGGGCCCGAACACCAGAATCATATCTGCGGGAAGGAACCAGGCAGGAAGCGGCTTTGCCAGGGCAGAATAAAAGGAGAGGAACACAAAAGTAAACACCACGACAAGTTTCATAGTAACAATCATATTTTTTAGGATACGGTAAATGCGTTCCTTGTTTTCTCTGGTTACCTCGACGCCCGTGTTCCAAATGCCGGGCGTGCGCTCACAGAGAGAGATGCCTAGATACATGAGGACGGAAAGAATGGGAGTGAACCACAGTTCGCTTTTATTTCCCCAACGGTCGATCTCACCCGCGCCGTTATAATGTCCGGGAATCTGGTCCGGGATGTGATTCCAATTTATAATGAGATAGAGAAATACAGCGGCCATTGCGGCAATGCAGAGCAGATTAACCGCTTTATGGTATCTTGTAGAAGGGAGTTTCGATTTTTTATTCATGGGGAGTTATCCTTTCATATTATATACAATAAAGAGTACGAATCAGGCATGCAAGCCAAGTGCATCATAACAGGGATTGGACGAGAAGCCGGTCTTCTTTGGGCGGACTGTGCAGCTTATCTGTGCCGGGCGGACAATTGTGCTTCTTTGAGTCTTATTATAATAGCCGGCTGCCAATAGTCAAGAACATAGGGAAAATGTTTGCTAAATCAGGAAAGACAAGGTATACTTACATAGTATCAGTGATAGTAACAGGGACAGGCTGATCAATCATGTCCCGATATAGATAGAAGGAGAACAGGAAATGAAGTTAGGGGAAAAACAGGTTCTGACGGTTGTAAAAAAAGTAGAGTTCGGGGTATACCTGGGAAGCGACGAGGAGCGGGTGCTGCTCCCGAAGAAGCAGGTGCCCCAAGACATTGAAATAGGAGACCCTGTTGAAGTGTTTTTGTACCGCGATTCCGATGACCGGATGATTGCGACCACCCATGAACCTAAGGTAACCCTTGGAAAGCTGGCGGTACTGGAAGTGGCAGATGTTGGGAAGATGGGAGCTTTTCTCGACTGGGGGTTGGAAAAGGACTTATTCCTGCCTTTTAAGGAGCAGACAGCAAAGGTACAAAAGGGTGACCAATGTCTCGTATCTCTTTACATCGATAAGAGCGGCAGACTTTGCGCCACTATGAAAGTCTATCATATGCTGCGGACGGACTCACCGTATAAGAAGGATGACAAGGTAAGCGGCATTATCTACGATACCAGCGATGAGTTCGGGATTTTTGTAGCGGTGGATCAGCAGTATTCCGCGCTGATTCCAAGAAAAGACGTATTCGGCGGGCTGACAGTGGGCCAGACGGTGGAAGCCAGGGTGACCTCCGTGAAGACGGACGGCAAACTGGATCTGAGCGTAAAAGATAAGATTCCGGAGCAGATGGATAAAGATGCTCAGTACATCTTTAAGGTGATCCAAAGTTACGACGGAGAACTTCCGTTTACGGACAAAGCAGACCCGGAGACGATTAAGCGGGAATTCAATATGAGCAAGGCGGCGTTCAAGCGTGCAGTGGGACGTCTTTTAAAGGCAGGTAAGATTGAGATTCTGGAAAAATGCATCAGAATTCGTTAAAAAATCTTGCAATCCCTTTGAAATAAGTTATAATGAAACAGTAAGACGTAGTTGATTGAAAGGAGAGATTGTAAAGATGAAAGTACAGAACATTACGGACATAGAGGCGTTTTTTAAGGTAGTAGATGCATGCCAGGGAAGAGTAGAATTAGTAACAGGTGAGGGGGACAGACTGAATCTGAAGTCTAAGTTATCCCAGTATGTATCCATGGCGAACATCTTCTCAAACGGCGAGATTCCTGAACTGGAGATCATTGCATACGAAAAAGAAGATACAGACAGACTGATCAATTTTATGATCAACGGTGGAGTTTAGAAGAACCCCAGGGTGAGTGTTACTGTTCACACCCCCGGGGCGCGAACAGTAACGGGTGAGTCCCTGATAGCCGGCAAGGGCGCCGGCGGTCCTGGATCAACATAAAAAGGAAGCATATGAGGGTAGTTCTCTTACAGGGGACCGCCCTTTTTCACTCTGTGAGGCAGAGAGGAACTGCAGGTTCGTTCCGCAGCAAAAGAAGGCCGGCCGGCTGGCAGTGATGACCCTGGCGGCAGTGGGAAGGTCTGCACGGATGCAGATAGAATCAAGAGGTGAAGAATGAATTTTGCACATTTACATGTCCATACAGAATATAGTCTTCTGGATGGCTCGAATAAGATAAAAGAATACGTGGCAAGAGTAAAAGAACTGGGCATGAACAGTGCGGCCATAACGGATCACGGTGTGATGTACGGTGTGATAGATTTTTACCGGGAGGCAAAGAAGCAGGGGATTAAGCCTATACTCGGGTGTGAGGTGTATGTAGCCCCGAATTCCCGGTTTGACAGAGAATTAAACGGCGGGGAGGACAGGTATTACCATCTCGTCCTTCTGGCTGAGAATAATACAGGTTATGCCAATCTGATGAAGATTGTGTCAAAGGGATTTGTGGAAGGCTATTATTATAAGCCAAGGGTAGATAAGGCGCTTCTTAGGGAATACCACGAGGGAATTATTGCCCTGAGCGCCTGCCTGGCCGGAGAGGTACAGCGGTATCTGACAAAAGGACTGTATGAGGAGGCGAAGAAGTCCGCCCTGGAATATCAGGATATTTTCGGGAAAGGAAATTATTTTCTGGAACTCCAGGATCATGGCATTCCGGATCAGGCGCTGGTGAACCAGAGACTTCTGCAGATGTCGGAGGAACTGGAGATAGAACTTGCTGCCACCAATGACGTGCACTATACTCTCGCGGAGGATGAGAAGCCCCATGACATCCTGCTCTGCATCCAGACTGCGAAAAAGCTGGATGATGAGAACCGGATGCGTTATGAGGGCGGACAGTACTATGTCAAGTCCCCCGAGGAGATGGCGCAGCTCTTTCCCTATGCGCTGCAGGCGCTGGAGAACACACAGCGTATCGCCGACAGATGTGAGGTGGAGATCGAATTCGGCGTAACTAAGCTGCCGAAATACGATGTGCCGGACGGCATGACTTCCTGGGAATATCTGAATAAGCTGTGTTTCGAGGGCCTGGAGAGGCATTATGATAATCCGCCCCAGGAACTGAGAGAGCGGTTGGAATATGAACTGAATACCATAAAAAATATGGGATATGTGGATTATTTTCTGATTGTGTGGGACTTTATAAAGTATGCGAAGGATCACGGAATCGCGGTAGGTCCGGGGCGGGGGTCAGCCGCCGGAAGTATCGTTTCCTACTGTCTGGAGATTACCAACATCGATCCCATCCGCTACCAGCTTCTGTTTGAGCGCTTCCTGAACCCGGAACGTGTATCTATGCCCGATATTGACGTGGATTTTTGTTATGAAAGACGGCAGGAAGTCATAGACTATGTGGTACGCAAATACGGCAAGGACCGGGTGGTGCAGATCGTCACATTCGGAACCTTGGCGGCCCGGGGAGTCATCCGCGATGTAGGCCGCGTCATGGATCTGCCGTATGCCTTTGTAGATACGATTGCAAAGATGATCCCTACCGAACTGAATATCACAATTGACAAAGCACTGAAAATGAACCCGGAACTGCGGAAAACCTATGAGACGGATGAGCAGGTGAAGTATCTCATCGATATGTCAAAACGTCTCGAGGGTCTGCCGCGCCACAGCTCCATGCATGCGGCCGGTGTCGTGATCAGCCAGAAGTCAGTGGATGAGTATGTGCCGCTTTCCCGTGCGCAGGATGGTTCCATCACCACGCAGTTTACGATGACCACGCTGGAAGAACTGGGCCTTTTAAAAATGGATTTCCTGGGGCTGCGTACATTGACGGTGATACAGAATGCGGTTGGGATGGTAAAGCATAAGAACCCGGACCTGGATATGGATCGGATTGACTATAATGATAAAAACGTATTGGATTATATAGGCACAGGGAAGACTGACGGTATATTCCAGCTGGAAAGCGCGGGGATGAAGAGCTTTATGAAGGAACTGAAACCCCACAGCCTGGAGGATATCATCGCCGGGATCTCGCTGTACCGTCCGGGGCCGATGGACTTTATCCCGCAGTATATCCGGGGAAAGAATGATGCGGGATCAATCACTTACGACTGCCCGCAGCTGGAACCGATTCTTGCGCCGACGTATGGGTGTATCGTATATCAGGAGCAGGTTATGCAGATTGTGCGCGACCTGGCCGGCTATACGCTGGGGAGAAGCGACCTGCTGCGCCGCGCCATGTCCAAGAAAAAGGGCGATGTGATGCAGAAGGAGCGACAGACCTTTGTCTACGGGGACGAAGAGAGCGGGGTTCCGGGCTGTGTCGCCAACGGGATCGATGAGAAAACTGCCAATAAGATCTATGATGAAATGATCGATTTTGCGAAATACGCCTTCAATAAGTCCCATGCCGCGGCCTATGCGGTGGTTTCATACCAGACGGCGTATCTGAAATACTATTATCCGGTTGAATTTATGGCAGCTTTGATGACTTCTGTGATTGAAAATCCGTCAAAGGTGGCAGAATATATCTATACCTGCCGGCAGATGGACATCCGGATACTTCCGCCGGATATCAACCGCGGAGTGGCTGACTTTTCCGTGGACGAAGGCAATATACGCTATGGACTGGCTGCGATTAAGAGCGTGGGAAAGCCTGTCATTGAAGCGATTGCCGCGGACCGGAAAGAATTCGGGCCGTTTAAAAATCTGGAGGACTTTATCAGCAGAATGTCCGTGCGGGATTCCCTCAATAAAAGGGTGATTGAGAACTTCATCAAGGCAGGGGCGCTGGATGGGCTGGGAGGAACCAGAAAACAGTTCATGAGCATTTACGTACAGATCGTGGACCATGTCAACCAGGAAAAGAAATATGCCATGACCGGGCAGATGACATTGTTTGATCTGGTGGATGATGAGCAGAAGAGCGAGTTTGAAATCAAACTGCCGGATGTAGGCGAGTATACGAAAGAAAATCTGCTGGCCTTTGAAAAAGAGGTGCTGGGGATATATATCAGCGGGCATCCGCTGGAGGAAGACGAGGAAAAGTGGCGCAGATCCATTTCTGCCACAACCGCTGATTTTCAGCCGGATGAGGAGACCGGGTCAACCAAGGTCCGTGACGGCGCCAAAGAGATTATCGGGGGAATGATTACTGACAAGACGGTGAAAAACACCAGGAATAATCAGATGATGGCGTTCCTGACACTGGAAGACCTGCTGGGAACGGTGGAAGTTGTGGTGTTCCCGCGGGATTATGAGAAGAACCGCCCTCTGCTGGAAGTGGATAATAAGGTGTTTATCCGCGGGAGAGTGTCTGAGGAGGACGAAAAGGCGAGTAAGCTGATCTGTGAGAAGATCATTCCGTTTACGCAGACAAAGAAAGAGCTTTGGCTCCAGTTCCCGGATAAGAACGCATTTCAGGAAGAAGAACAGATCGTATACGGGTACCTTGCGGATTCGGAGGGCGACGATGAGGTAGTGATCTACTGTCAGGCGGAACGGGCGGTGAAACGTCTGCCCAGAAACCGTAATATCAGTATCGGCCCTCAGGTGTTAAGCAGGTTGATGAATCATTTTGGGGATAAGCGGGTAAAAGTGGTAGAAAAACCTATTGAAAACCACTTATAAATAGGTTAGAATAGTACCCAAAGTGTTAAAATTTAAGCAATCCCTGCAGGGCAGGCTTTTTCGCCCTCCCGATGGCAAGGGTTCAGGAAATTGCAGAAAAACGACATTTGGTTAGGTAGGTATTTTTAGAAAGGTGGATAAAAATATGGCAGAAACAAAAGCATCGGTTAGTAAAATAAACCTGGAAGAGATTGAAGACCGAATCCGCACTATTGGGATTCTCACAAGCGGCGGAGATGCTCCGGGAATGAATGCGGCGATCCGTGCGGTTACAAGAACAGCACTTTCCAAAGGGCTGAAGGTACGCGGGATCAGAAGAGGATATCATGGCCTTTTGAAAGAGGAGATTATCGACCTGTCAGCACGCGACGTATCCGATACGATTCAGCGCGGCGGAACCATTCTGCAGACAGCACGCTGTCAGGCTATGCGCACGGAGGAAGGGCAGCAGAAAGCGGCAGCTATCTGCAAAAAATACGGCATTGACGGTCTTGTGGTAATCGGCGGAGACGGTTCCTTTGCCGGCGCCCAGAAGCTTTCTCATCTGGGAGTGAATACAATTGGCCTTCCGGGAACAATTGACCTGGATATCGCCTGTACAGATTATACAATCGGATTTGACACTGCAGTCAACACAGCCATGGAGGCGATTGACAAAGTGCGCGATACTTCCACATCCCATGAACGCTGCAGCATTATTGAAGTTATGGGAAGGGATGCAGGATACCTGGCACTGTGGTGCGGTATTGCAAATGGTGCGGAGAGAATCCTGATGCCGGAAGAAAAAGATTATAATGAGGAAGCCCTGATTTCCGACATAATGGAGAATAAGAAACGCGGCAAGAAGAATTATATTATTATCAACGCCGAGGGTGTGGGCGACTCCATCAATATGGCGAAGAGAATCGAAGAGGCCACCGGTATTGAGACAAGGGCAACGATCCTGGGACACATGCAGCGCGGCGGAAGCCCGACATGTAAGGACAGAGTATATGCATCCACCATGGGAGCCATGGCAGTAGAGCTGCTTTGCTCAGGCAAGACGAATCGGGTAGTAGGGTATAAGAACGGAAGATTTGTAGACTATGATATCGAGGAAGCTCTCTCCATGAAGAAAGAGATTCCCGCCCACCAGTATGAAATTGCAAAAGTATTAGCAATCTAGGAGACGAGTGACATTGAGTGCGGAATGTAAAAAAACGGCGCCGATCGGTGTGTTTGATTCGGGCGTCGGAGGCCTGACGGTCGTACGGGAGATGATAAGACAGCTTCCGAATGAGAATATCGTGTATTTCGGGGATACTGCGCGCGTTCCGTACGGAAGCAAGTCCCAGAATACAATTATCCGCTTTTCCGAGCAGATCATCCGCTTTTTGAAGAACAAAAAGGTGAAAGCCATTGTGATTGCCTGCAATACGGCGAGTGCACTTGCGCTGGACGCGGTTCGCGATGAATTTGACGTTCCAATCCTCGGGGTGGTCATCCCGGGGGCAAGGGCGGCAGTGGAGGCGACACAGAACCTGAAGGTCGGTGTTGTCGGAACAGATGCTACGGTGCAGAGCGGTATGTATACGAAGATTATCCATGGCATGAATCCGGAGATAACGGTGATAGAAAAGGCATGTCCATTGTTTGTCCCTCTCGTGGAGGAAGGGTTTAAAGAACATCAGGTTACACGGGAGATCATTGATTTTTATTTGGAATCGATGAAGAAGACAGACATCGATGCCATGATACTTGGATGTACCCACTACCCGCTGCTCCGATCTAAGATCCGCGCCTACATGGGAGAGGGGATCCAGATTGTGAATCCGGCCTATGAGACAGCCATGGATCTGAAAAAGCTGCTGAAAGAGCAGGATATGGAGAATGGCGGTCAGCAGGAGCCCCACAGCCGTTATGAATTTTTTGTCAGCGATGCTGCGGAAAAATTCCGGCATTTTGCCAACACGGTCATGCCGTTTGACATATCAACCACAAACGTAGTTAACATTGAAGAATATTAGGTGAACCATATGACAAAGGATGTATTGGTCAGCATATCCGGACTGCACACGGACTTTATCGCCGGCATGACGGATGAAGAAAACGAGGCCATCGAGGTCGTAACACCCGGCAGTTATTACTGCAGGAACGGGAACCATTACGTGCTTTATGATGAAGTAATGGAAGGTATGCCCGGAACAATAAAAAATAAAATAAAAATAACCGGTTCAGACAGCCTGGAGATCATGAAAACCGGTATATCCAATGCCCATATGATATTTGAAAAGAATAAAAAGAATCTCACGTATTATCAGACACCTTATGGGCAGATGCTGATTGGAGTGAATACAAAGAACATGGAAGTGAATGTTACGGACGACAACATTGGTGTCAGGGTGGATTACGAACTGAATGTGAACCATGAACCATTGGCTGATTGCAAAATAAAGATGGACATTTACTCAAAGGGGTCAGACCCCTTTTCATAGGGGTCTGACCCCTTTGCGCCCCATTGTAAAAAAATAACCACAGTTTCTGATTGTTATCAGATTACTGCGGTTGTTTTTTGTTATTAGGAATTTATTTTTTATCCTTTTTAAATCTGGCGAAGAGCCCTTTCTTCTTCTGCGGTGTTTCCAGTGATCCGCGGACTCCTCTTACGGCCGTTATGTAGATGCCGCTTACGGTTGCTTTGACTTCCTTTTTAATAGGGATGAGAGGAAATACCTGCGCATCGCACATCAGTGTCATTACCTTTGGTCCGACTTTTGCCTTTACGACCGGCACTTTCGTACGTCTCAGATACTTGGGTGTATTGTCGACGACAACGGAAGGGAAACCGGCGTCTTTCAGCTTCATCTTACCTTTATCGATAATCAGCATCGTTACCTGCTGTGCTGCTGCTTCCATCTGTTCTCTTTGTGCTGCCTGCTTTTTTTCTGATCTTTTGCCGAAGATATACAGTAAGATTAATGCGATGATCAATACTACCAAAACAATGAGCATTATTTTCAATCCTAAACTCACGATGAACCCTCCTATAAATACTCTTTTTCCGCGATTATGCAAGTAGTATTGTACCATTCTTTGGAGGGAAGTGCAAGCAATTTGATATTCTATGATTAGGAAGTTTTAATATAATATATTAAAAATATAGTAGGGCAGAATATTGAATAAAATTATAGATGAAAATTATTTAGACCTGATTATCGATAATATGCTGGTGAGAAATGCTGAATCAGAAGACGGTCAGGCGATCAAGATCAATGACAGGTATTCGATTATAAACGTTTTGAATCCAGACCCTTATCCCTGCGAACTCGGAGAAACATATCCATATCACAGTGTGCCGGGCCTGTTCACGCCCATGTCGGTTCTAACGACCGAAGATTCGGGTATAGGGAGCCTTCAAAACAACTCGCATCTGGCACTTTATGGACACGGTGTCCTGGTGGGGCTTGTCGATACAGGCATTGATTACCGCCACCCGGCCTTTCTCACAAGAGAAGGGAATTCCCGTATCTATAGCATTTGGGATCAGGAGGATCAAAATGGGATATCACCCGAGGGATTCGGATATGGTACAGAGTATACGAATGAAGATCTTAATCTTGCACTTCAGAGCGAGTATCCTCTCAGTATTGTTCCATGCCAGGATACAAACGGACACGGTACTGCTATCGCCAGCATTATAGCGGGCAATGTAATGGACTCAGCTTCTTTCAGAGGTATAGTAACGGAAGCGGAACTAATCGTAGTAAAATTAAAACCGCCCAAAAATAATCTTCGTAAACTCTCTTTTGTCCACGGAGATACCGAATGTTATCAGGAAACGGATATCCTGTTAGGCCTGAACTATTTAACACAGAAAGCCCGGGAGCTTCAAAGGCCGATGGTGATTTGTCTGGCCATGGGCAGCAGCCACGGCGGTCATATTGGCTTGGGGACGCTCAGTGACTATCTGAGCCGGATGGTGCTGAATCCAGGCATTGATGCAGTTATCGCAGGGGGGAATGAAGGGAGCAGCAGGAGGCACTATTACTCACGGGTCACGGATGAGGCACACAATCATATATTTGAACTGGAAATCTCCAAACAAGACACTTTGTTTGGAATGGAAATCTGGTCCGAGATTCCTGCGCGCCTTGCTGTAAAAATCACATCTCCCATGGGTGAGACAACAAGATTTATCCAGCCCCAGTTAGGCAGCTGCTATGCCTTTGATTTTATATTTGAGTCAAGCAGGATTTATGTAAATAATATTACCCTGGAAAAGGAGACCGGAGACCAGCTGATTATGATCAGATTTGAGAATCCCAGCGAAGGGATATGGCGTTTTAGGCTTGTAAACCTGGAAGAGGAAGATTACGCTTTTCACGCATGGCTTCCCGCCGGTGATCTGATCTCAGAGGAGACGTATTTTCTGGCCTCCTCCCCGGATGCCACAGTGACGGAACCTGGAAACGCGGAATACCCATTGACTGTAACAGCCTATAATTCACTGAGCAGCAGCACGATGCCGGAATCCAGCTGGGGCTATACCAGAAATAACAGAATCACTCCGGATATTGCAGCGCCCGGGTATCAAATCGCCTGTGCCTATCCGGACGGCCGATACGGTTATATATCCGGAACAGGAGCGGCGGCCGCCCATGCCACAGGAACGATTGCAATGCTGCTCGAATGGGCGGTTGTAAAGGGATATTATCCGACCATTACGGGATACGATGTCAATCGGCTGATCATACGCGGTGCGGACAGAAGCAATCACGGATACACCTACCCCAATAAAAATTGGGGATATGGAACCCTTGATATATACAGCCTGCTTAGAAAATTGAACTTATAAGGAAACTGTTCAAATAGGGGCCCGCACCAGACGGGCTCCGAGTAACTGTTTACATGCCGGTCTCTGGATAGCCGCCATTTTACCTATTTATTTAGGATCTGTCACATTTTAGGGTTACTTTTTTGGAAATATAATAGTATAATCAAATATGTTACATACCGACGAAAAAAGGAGTTAATATTATATGGCAGAAACGATATGGAATGGGTTGATAACGGCTTATAACTTTGTAATGGACAATCTGGTTATCATCAATATTCTCCTATCCCTGATCATAATTTTCTTTCAGCGCAGATCCCCGCAGACAGTTTGGACCTGGCTGCTGCTGCTCTATTTTATCCCGATTCTTGGTTTTTTCCTCTATCTGGTTATCGGACAGGATTTTCATAAAAGCAGGATGTTTAAGGCGAAAGAGATTGAAGGCGAACTGAAATATGCCGTGCGAAGGCAGGAGGAAACGATTTATAGAAAACAGCTCAGGCTTGCCAATCCGGAGATGGCGCGCTTCAAGGACCTGATTCTTTACAATCTGGAGGCCGGCGAGTCCGTGCTGACTGACAACAACGATGTCCGCATCTATACGGACGGCAGGGAAAAGTTCCGGGCATTGATTGAAGAAATGAAACAGGCGAAGCGCTACATTCATTTGCAGTACTACATTATCCGTAACGATGAACTGTGGCAGGAGATTGAACCGGTCCTGACCCAGAAGGCAAGAGAAGGAATAGAAGTCCGGGTGCTGTTTGACAGTATGGGATGCCGGACTATGCATAACAAGGACTGGGAACGCCTTGAGAAGGCTGGTGTGCAGGTGGCGGAATTCTTCCCGGCTCTGCTGGGACAGCTTCAGCTTCGTGTGAATTACCGGAACCACAGAAAGATTGTGGTAATCGACGGCCGCGTGGGCTTTGTGGGCGGATTCAACGTGGGCAGGGAGTACCTTGGCCTGGACAGTAAGAAGTTTGGCTATTGGCGCGATACACATCTCTGTATAGAGGGGGCTGCCGTAACATCCCTGGCAGTCCGTTTTGTGCTGGACTGGAATTATGCTGCCAGGGAAAATCTTTTCCTGGAGGATCATCTCTTCGAGATACCGGATTATGTGAGAAATGGACACGATCCTGTCCAGATTATTTCCAGCGGCCCTGACTCCCAGATAAAGACGATCCACGATAATTATCTGCGCCTCATCCACAGCGCGAAGGACCATGTATACCTGCAGACTCCGTATTTCATACCGGACGATTCCATACTCGATGCACTCAAGATCGCCAGCCGTTCCGGGATCGATGTTAGAATCATGGTGCCGTGCAAACCGGATCATCCGTTTGTGTACTGGGCAACTTATTCCTATCTTGGAGACATGGTGGCAGCAGGGGCAAAGTGCTATGTGTACAACAACGGATTTCTCCACGCAAAAACCCTGAGTGTGGACGGTATGGTAGCCTGTGTGGGCACAGCCAATATGGATATCCGCAGTTTCGGCCTGAATTTTGAGGTAAATGCAGTCGTTTACAGTGAGCGGACCGTGCAGCGCCTGGAGCGTGCATTTGAAAATGACATGACAAAATGTACTCATGTCACCCGCAAAGTATATGACCAGCGAAGCCTGCTGATCCGGATCAAAGAGCAGTTCTCGCGGCTGCTTTCGCCGCTTTTGTAAAGACAAAAGTGAAATAAGTATGAAAAACCTTTTCAACGAAGAAAAAATATGATATAACGTTAAAGTATGTTGGCAGGAGTCTGCCCGGAGATAAGAAAATATGAGGTGAAAGAATGAAAAAAAAGATATTGGCATTGACATTAAGTGTTCTGATGGCGGCATCACTGGCAGGATGCAGCAAGGAACTTTCTAACGAATATATCACGGTTAAGCAATACGAGGGCCTGGAAGTCCCCAAAGTGGAACAAAGCGAGGTAACAGATGAGAGCGTTGAGTCCACGATTAATTCCACGCTTTCCTCCAAATCCACATCGGAGGAGATCAAGGACAGAGCAGCCAAAGAAGGAGATACGGTCAATATTGACTATAAGGGATCTGTGGATGGAGTAGAGTTCGAGGGCGGTTCAGCCACCGGCGCCAGCCTGGAACTGGGTTCCAACAGCTTTATCGGAGCAAACGGAGATTATAAGGGCTTCGAAGAGCAGATCGTAGGACATAAAATAGGTGAGAAGTTTGACATTGAAGTAAAGTTCCCTTCTGACTATAAAAATACTGAAATGGCCGATAAAGTAGCTGTATTTAATATCACACTGAACGGAATCTCCGTAGTTACCGTTCCGGAGCTGACAGATGATTGGGTAAAAGAGAACAGCGAAGAGTCCAAGACCGTAGAAGAATACAAAAAGGAAATCCAGAAGCAGCTGGAAGAAAGCAGCAAACAAAGTGCAGAGAGTACGCTGCAGAATGAAGTGATGGAAGCTCTGCTCGGTCAGATTGAGGTAAAGAAATATCCGGATGACCAGGTAGAAGATCAGATACAGTCCATCAATGAGTATTACAGCAGTATGGCAGAAGCATACGGTATGGAGTTCAAAGATTTTGCTGAGCAGTACATGGGGCTCTCAGAAGACGACTTCAATAAACAGGCAAAAGAAGCTGCCCAGACAGCAGTACAGAGAAGCCTGGCATGCGAACTAATTGCTAAGGAGAAAAAGCTGGAGCCGTCCGACAAAGAATATGAAGAGCAGATTGCGGAATACGCAAAGGGCTCAGGCTATGAGAATGCGGATGAGTTCAAGGAACAGGTTGGAGAAGATGTACTCAAGAGAACGATACTGCAGCAGAAAGTGGCAGAGTATCTGGCGGATAAATGCGTACAGGTAGAACAGTCTGAGAGCAGTGAAGAAGAGAAGTAAGTGAACTGGGGGTGTGGCCTCGACGGATGAGGACGCTCAATGAAAGGACAGCCGCGAGCCTCCGTAAGAACATACCTGTCCTAAAAAACCGCGGACACGGAACTAAGTAATTCTAGGCGGGAACCAGCCGTGAAAATGGAGCACAGCTGACACAGCTCAAGAAATCTGATGATTTCTCGTGCTGGGTCAGCTGATTTTTTGATTCGGGATCAAAAAATCTCTCCATTTTCACGGCTGTTTCCCGCCAAGAATTACTAAGATCCGCTTTAGCGGTTTTTCAGGACAGGTATGTTCTTACGGAGGCTCGCGGCTGTCCTTTCATTGAGCTGGCGCATCAGGCAGGAAGGTATTATTTGTTCACTTGGCGTCTGTCAAGCGGGGGCAGCGTATGGAGATTGAATTGTAGGTACTGTTGTAATCTCCAGTGCCTTTGCGTTATAATTATCGTTAAGCGTTCTTTATCAGCACACGAGTCTAAAGCCTGTGAGCTAAGGTCTGTTTTTAGGGGGTCGACAAATTTCTGCAAATAGCGACATATAAATTTACAAATAAAGTCCTGGACATTGGGAATAAAATCCAGTATTCTGGATAAAATAACCATATACACAAAGTAAAGGAGGAAAACAAGACATGCATAAATTGGGAATTTGTTTTCGTCAGCCAGAAGATATTACTGAGTTTGTGGATATTATCAACCAGTTTGAATACGACGTGGATCTTAAAAGCGGAAAGAATATAGTAGACGCAAAATCATTGTTAGGAGTTATTGCAATCAGTAAGGCTGACGGCGTAGAGCTTGTCATTCACTGTGATGAATGCCAGGAACTGCTGGATCGTCTCCAGAATTATGTCAAAGACAGGAAAATCGCATAAGCAGATGGAATGAAAAGTCCCCGGGGTCTTATAGACGTCTGGGGATTTTTTAATACAGATAATTACTGCCAGAGGAAGTATGGGGATAGGCGGGAGGCAGCCACAAAAACGGAGAATTGATCGTAACAGTTTCAGCCCGCCAGAACGGTTATGATAAATCAGGCCGTCTGGTAACTCATGGTTCTTGCACTTTTCTCCGGAATAGTGTACATTTGTAATATGCGGACCGGACAGGAAGTGCCGGTAGATTTTGGAAGGAGATCGTGGACAGATGAACAAAACAGACCAAAAATATCAGGCGTATATACAGATTTTGAGGGAAGAGCTGGTTCCGGCAGTGGGATGTACCGAGCCGTTAGCTCTTGCATATGCGGCGGCCAAGGCCAGAGAAGTGCTGGGATGTATACCCGAGCGTGTCCATATCGGGGCAAGCGGCAGTATCATTAAGAATGTAAAAAGCGTCATAGTGCCCAATACAGACCATCTAAAAGGAATCCCTGCTGCTGCTGCGGCCGGAATCATTGCTGGAAGACCGGAAAAAGAGCTGGAAGTCATTGCAGAAGTGTCCAGGGAAGAGATTGAACAAATGCAGGAATTTCTGGAGGAGAAAGAGATTCGGGTAGAGCATATAGATAACGGCATTACATTTGACATTATCGTGACCGTTTCTGCCGGAGAATCCTATGCGCAGGTGCGGATAGCCAATTACCACACGAATATTGTACATATTGATAAAGACGGAGAAATTCTGCTGGACATTCCGGTGCGGGGGGAGAACGAAGAGGGCCTGACGGACCGCGGAGCGCTGTCTGTGGAGGATATATGGGATTTTGTACAGACAGTGGATATCGAGGATATTCGCGATATATTGAAGCGCCAGATTGATTATAATACCGAGATCGCCGAGGAAGGCCTGCGTGGCAATTATGGCGCGAATATCGGGAGCGTGATTTTGGAGTCCTATGGAAATGATGTCAGGAACCGGGCAAAGGCCATGGCGGCGGCCGGATCAGATGCCCGTATGAACGGCTGCGAGCTTCCGGTGATTATCAATTCCGGCAGCGGAAATCAGGGCCTGACCTGCTCCCTTCCGGTTCTGGAATACGCAAAGGAACTGAACGTGGACAGAGAAAAGATGTACCGTGCGCTTGCATTGTCCAATCTGGTTGCGATCCATCAGAAGACCGGGATCGGCAGGCTGTCCGCATACTGCGGGGCAGTCAGTGCAGGTGCGGCTGCGGGGGCAGGAATTGCCTATCTCTGCGGGGGCGGATATAAAGAGATTACACATACGGTGGTAAATGCGCTGGCTATCGTGTCCGGAATGGTCTGCGACGGGGCAAAAGCATCCTGTGCGGCTAAGATAGCAGCGTCGGTGGATGCGGGAATCCTGGGGTATCATATGTACATGCAGGGACAGCAGTTCTACGGCGGGGACGGAATCATCACAAAGGGTGTGGAAAAGACCATAGCAAATGTAGGACGTCTGGGAAAAGAAGGCATGCGGGAGACCAACGAGGAAATCATAAAAATCATGGTGGAATAGTAACCGGCAATGTGTCTGAACAGATAGGCAATAGCAGATAACGGAACATATACAGACCGGCAGACCAGAAATGGAGGAGCAGAGAATATGAGACTGGAAAATGAATTTCTATGCGTGGACATCGCAGAAACAGGTGCAGAAGCAACCAGAATCTTTGATAAACAAAAGGATACGGAGGTGCTGTGGGAAGGGGATCCGTTGTACTGGAAGCGCCATTCCCCGGTACTGTTCCCGAATGTGGGGAAGACCTACCAGAATACGGTTCGTATAGACGGGCTTCAGTATCCTACGTCTCAGCATGGATTTGCCAGAGATAACACATTTACCTGTATCAAATCCACAGCGGATACGGCCAGCTTCCTACTGCACTCCAGCGAGGAGACAAAAGAGGTTTATCCATTTGATTTTGAACTGTACATCACATACAGATTGGAAAGAAAAACGCTGTATGTACAGTGGAAAGTTAAAAATCCTTCCGATGAAACGATGTATTTTACGATAGGGGGCCATCCGGCATTTCGTTTTGCCGGAAAACATGAGAAAAAAGAAGATTACTGTCTCAAATTTCCAGGAAAAGAAGTGCTGGAGTATATTCTGGTTCATCCGGAATCCGGCGCCGGCAATCCGGATGAAATTTTTAAAATGGAACTGGAAAATGAAACTTACCCCCTGACAGAGGAACTGTTTGCCAATGATGCGCTGATATTCGACAATGAGCAGATAGAGGAAGTGTGGATCTGCCATAAGGATGGAACCCCTTATGCAGGACTCTGCTGTAAGGGCTTCCCTAATTTTGGCATTTGGTCCGTTAAGGATGCCCCTTTTGTATGCCTGGAGCCTTGGGCCGGGCGCTGTGACGATCATGGATTTGCAGGAGACATATCCGAAAAACCAGGGATAAACCGATTGGAAGGCCAGGAAACCTTTCGAAAGGAATATCAGATTGTAGTGGCATAATCATAGAGAACACAGGCGGCAGAAAGGAATTACCGTCTGTGTTTTTTCTTTTAGAAAAGTATCCCCCCAAGGGGGTTGTGACGGAAAAAAGAGGATGCTATACTGGACAAAAATCGGCTTAGAACGGGAGGGGAATATGAGGAAAAGGGTTATCAGTATCGTATGCACAGCAGTACTCATAGCTGGCCTGTTAATGGGCTGCGGACAAGGAAGAGAAAATATAGCAGAGAACAACGGAGAGGCAGAGCGTGACTCGGTTGTAGTCACCATGCCGGCCGCGTCAGAGCCTGAAGCCGGGTTCGATCCGGCCTATGGCTGGGGCGCGGGGGAGCATGTCCATGAGCCTCTCATTCAGAGTACACTTATGGTGACGACAAAGGATTTGAAGATAGAGAAGGATCTTGCCGCAGATTACCAGGTAAGTGCGGACGGGCTGACCTGGACGGTGACGATCCGGGATGATGTGAAGTTTACCGACGGTGAGCCGCTGACGGCGGCGGACGTTGCTTTTACGTATAATAACTGCAAAGAAAAAAGTACAGTCAATGATTTTACGATGCTGGACAGGGCATCTGCGCTGGATGACACGACGGTAGAATTCCGGATGACGAAGCCCTTTTCTATCTGGCCTTATACCATGGCCATTGTGGGCATTGTGCCAGAACACGCCTACGATGAAAATTACGGACAGAACCCCATCGGATCAGGGCGCTACATTATGAAGCAGTGGGATAAGGGACAGCAGGTGATCTTTGAGGCAAATCCGGATTACTACGGGGAGGCGCCAAAGATGAAAAAGGTAACCGTGCTGTTCATGGAGGAGGATGCGGCGCTTGCGGCAGCGATGGCAGGTGAGGCTGACGTGGCGCATACGGCGGCATCCTACAGTGAACAGTCTGTGGATGGGTACGTGCTGTTTGCAGTGCAGACCGTGGACAACCGTGGATTTAATCTGCCTGCATCCGAACCCGTAGAAAAGGACGGCATTACATATGGCAATGCATTTACAGCCGTTGTAAATGTAAGAAGGGCGGTCAATATCGGAATTGACCGGGATGAGATGATTGATAATGTTCTGAACGGGTATGGTACAAAAGCGTTTAGTGTATGCGATAAAATGCCATGGTACAACAGCGCCTGCGAGGTGGAATACGATCCGGACGAGGCAAGAAAACTACTGGACGATGCAGGCTGGAGAGAAGGGAAGGACGGCATCAGGGAGAAAGACGGCGTAAAAGCGGCGTTTACTCTGATGTTCAGCAGTGGAGACTCTGTACGCCAGGCTTTGGCGGAGGATACTGCGAACCAGTTAAAGGAGCTGGGCATTGACGTTACCACCGAGGGGGTGGGCTGGGATACAGCCTATGACCGGGCACAGTCCGAACCGCTGATCTGGGGCTGGGGTGCACATACACCGATGGAGCTCTATAATATTTACCATACACTTTCGGGTACCGGCATTGGCCAGGCAGAGTACTCGCCTTACGCAAATGTGACGGTTGATAAGTATATGGATGAAGCGCTGGAGACAGGCACCCTGGAGGAGTCCTATGAACTGTGGCAGAAGGCGCAGTGGGATGGTACGTTAGGGATTACGCAGGACGGTGACATTCCGTGGATCTGGCTGTGCAATGTGGATCATCTTTATTTTGTAAGGGATGGGCTTCAGATTGCAGAACAGAAAATACATCCCCACGGGCATGGCTGGTCTATTATTAACAATGTCGATCAGTGGTCGTGGGAATAAAGAGAGAATAGAGATCAGGGACGCTGCCTTATAAGTAAGCGTCCCGTTTTCCCGTTAAAGAGACAGAAGTGGAGGAAGTTTCATATGGTACGGCAGTGGAGTATACACATAGGGAAAAAGTTGATATATATGCTGCTTCTGGTCACCGCAGCCAGTCTCCTCACGTTTTTGCTGATGAAAGCTTCACCGGTGGATCCTCTGCAGGCTAATGTAGGGCAGGCGGCACTGGGCAGCATGAGCCGGGAGCAGGTGGAGAAACTGAGAGAATACTGGGGAGTAAATGGCTCTCCGGTGCGGCAGTTTTTATCCTGGGCGTCGGATTTTATCAGGGGGGATATGGGAACTTCCCTGCTATACCGTCAGCCGGTGTCGGATGTGCTGAAGGTTAAGCTGATGAACTCCCTTGTGCTGATGATTACCGCCTGGATTCTTTCTGGAATACTGGGATTCGCGCTGGGTGCGGTTTCCGGGATGAATCAGGGCAGATGGGCGGATAAAGCGGTGAAGGGATACTGCCTTTTGATAGCAGGCACGCCCACGTTTTGGCTGGCGCTTGTGCTGCTCCTGGTATTCGGGGTATGGCTGAAGGTCCTGCCCATCGGCCTGAGTGTGCCTATAGGTGTGGAGGCTGCCGGGGTTACCGTCTGGGATCGTATCTATCATGCAATTCTGCCCGCGGCGGCGCTGAGTATTACGGGAGTAGCCAATATAGCCCTGCATACCAGGGAAAAAATGATCGAGATCATGAACAGTGATTATATGATGTTCGCAAGGGCGAGAGGACAGCAGGGATTCCGGCTGTTTTGCCAGCATGGCTTCCGCAGCGTCCTTCTGCCCGCAGTCACCCTTCAGTTTGCATCCATCAGTGAAATATTCGGAGGCTCCGTACTGGTGGAACAGGTCTTTTCCTATCCGGGACTGGGGCAGGCTGCAGTGACTGCCGGACTGGGAAGCGATCTGCCGCTTTTGATGGCGATCACGGTGACCAGCGCCATGATTGTATTTGGCGGTAATATGCTGGCGGATATCCTCTATGGCGTCGTGGATCCGAGAATCAGGAGAGGGGGCAGGGGGAAATGAACCAGAGACAGAAAGTACTTATAAGTCTGACCATATCTGCCGTGGTTCTGACTGCTGTCTGCATTGTGGGCGCACTTTGTGCAGATGCAGCACGCGCCACGGATTTTTCCAAAAAGAACCTGGCGCCTTCACTATACTGCCTTTTTGGAACGGATTGGATGGGGCGGGATATGCTCGCGCGCACCCTGCGCGGACTTTCCATCAGCATTTTGCTTGGAATTCTGGCGGCAGCGGCCAGCGCGGTCATTGCGCTGATTCTGGGAACCGCTTCGGCCATGCTGGGAAAGGCAGTGGATACGGTGATCACCTTTTTCATTGATCTGGTCATGGGAATTCCCCATATTCTGCTACTGATACTGATATCCGTTGCAATGGGGAAAGGGTTCAAAGGAGTGGCGGTCGGAATTGCGCTGACACACTGGCCGTCTCTGGCGAGGCTGATCCGGGCGGAAGTGATACAGCTTCGGGAAAGCCCCTACATACAGATTGCAGAGAAGATGGGGAAAAGCAGGTGGTATATCGCCAAAAAACATCTGCTTCGCCATCTGCTTCCTCAGTTTCTTGTAGGCCTGGTTTTGATCTTCCCGCATGCGGTTCTCCATGAATCCAGCATTACATTTTTAGGATTCGGACTGTCTTCGGAACAGCCTGCGATCGGCATTATTCTGTCAGAGTCAATGAAATATCTAATTACCGGAAAGTGGTGGCTTGCACTGTTCCCCGGCATCCTTCTGGTGCTTGTTGTAGTATTATTCTACAAAGCGGGAGAAAACCTGAGAAAGCTTACGGAACCAGGCAGTATACACGAATAGATCGGCGGGAAGGATGAAAAGATGGGATTAAACGAAGACATAAAAACAGAAGAAGCAGCTCCTATCTTAAAAATAGAGCACTTGAATATCTCATTTACTCAGTATGAGCATGGGCTGCGCCGGGAGACTATGACAGTAATCCGGGATATGGATTTGGATGTTTTCCCCGGGGAGATGGTGGCGGTTGTCGGCTCAAGCGGTTCGGGAAAAAGTCTGCTTGCACATGCCGTTCTGGGACTGCTGCCCTATAATGCCGCGGCGGGCGGCAGGATCACATACTGCGGCAGGGAACTGACTGCTAAACGGATAAAACGTCTCAGGGGCAGTGAAATCGTAATGGTTCCCCAGAGCCTGGCATGCCTCGACCCTCTGATGAAGGTCGGGCCGCAGATACGCAAAGGGAAAAAAGATAGAAGGACAAGAGATAAGCTGAAAGGGATTTTTACGGGATATGATCTGAAAGAAAGCGTGGAGGAGCTGTATCCCTTTGAACTGTCGGGAGGAATGAGCCGGAGAATTCTGATTTCAACGGCTCTGATAGAAGAACCGAAGCTTGTGATTGCCGATGAACCTACCCCCGGGCTGGAACTCAGAGTGGCCAAACGGGCCATGGGACATTTTCGGGAATTAGCGGATATGGGGGCCGGGGTCCTGGTCATTACACACGATCTGGAACTGGCGCTGGAAACCGCGGACCGTATTGTCGTCTTTTATGCGGGAGAGTCTGTAGAGGAGGCCGGAGTTTCTGATTTCCGTTATGAGGAGACCCTGCGGCACCCTTATACAAAAGCACTCTGGCGGGCCATGCCGCGTAATGGATTCCAATGTATAGAGGGCGCGCAGCCCTATGCAAAAGATATGCCGCAGGGCTGTGCGTTTGCACCCCGGTGCGCAAGTTGCACGCAGGCGTGCAGCCAGAAGATTCCCTATAGGGAACTGAGAGGCGGCCGGGTGAGGTGTTTATCAGCCGTATAAACGCCGGGGGTTTTCTTAACACCGTAATGCTGATTCGGAAAAATATAGCAAGGGGAGAACAGGTCTGGGGAGATGGAGCCGTTATGAGACTGGAAATAAGAAATGTTTCTTATCAATATAAAAAAGAAGATCGGATGATTCTGGAGAACTTTAATCTGTCTGTGGAGCATACGGAGAGGGTCGGACTCGCTGCACCCAGCGGGTATGGTAAGACCACGCTGTGTATGCTGCTCTCTGGGTATCTGCAGCCAGACAGCGGAGAAATCCTCCTGGACGGAAAGCCCCTGCATTCTTATAGGGGATACTGCCCGGTACAGATGATCTGGCAGCAGCCGGAGCTTGCGGTAAATCCAAGGCTGCGCATGCGGGACGTGATTCTGGAGGGGGATCAGGTGGAGGAGCGGATTCTGCAGGAACTGGGAATCGAGTCGGACTGGCTGAATCGTTTTCCATCGGAGCTTTCTGGCGGGGAGCTCCAGCGTTTCTGCCTGGCAAGGGCGCTGGGGAAGAGGACCCGTTTCCTTCTTGCGGATGAGATCAGCACCATGCTGGATCTGATTACCCAGAGCCAGATCTGGAATTTTCTTGTCCGGGAAGCAGAGCGGAGAGGGATCGGACTGATTGCAGTGAGCCATAACCGGGAATTGCTGGACCGGGTATGCACCAGACAGGTACAGATGGATAAGTAAGCGAAGCCATGGCAGGATGAAATCTGATAGCATTGTCCGGAAAAATTTGTTAAGATATAAGTATTGTACGGGATATCATAATATAATTATAAATAAATGTATAAACGAGTACTAAAAACAAAAAAAGAGAGAATAACAGCCATGGAAAAGAAAACAGAAATGCAGGAACAGGAATTGAACGTGACAAGCGGACCGCATAAACATCAGCACAGGCACCATAACGGAACACCCTGCGAACAAGCCCATACTCATGGAAACGGAGAGACACATACACATGGGGAGGGGCACCGCCATGTCCATAGCGAGGCGGAGAAAAAGGCGGTCATAAACCGCCTTTCCAAGGCGATCGGACATATGGAGGCGGTCAAGCGTATGGTGGAGCGGGATGAAGACTGCAGCGAGGTTCTGATCCAGCTGGCTGCGGTGCGTTCCGCTATCAATAATACGGGAAAGGTTGTCCTGAAGAATCATATTGATCACTGCATTGTGGAAGCTGTGGAGGAAAATGACCAGGAAGCGATCCGAAAGCTTAATCAGGCCATAGACAAATTCATTAAGTAACGCTGCTTTCCTATATTTTAGAAAGGAAAGTCAAACACGAAACATGTTGAAAACAGCGGGGAAATATGTTAGTCTATCCTTTTTCAAAGGATACGATTAAGGTCATTTTCAAAGGAGAGGAAATAGATGGAATGGGAGACATTACTTTCAAAAGAGCACTTTGTTGAAATGGAACATGAGGGCGGTATAGCGGACAGAAACGATTATGAAACAATTATCTGCAGTACTTTCCTGCGCAGGCTGCAGGATAAAGCACAGGTGTTTCCTCTTGACGAGGACGATTATGTAAGAACACGTCTGACGCACTCGCTGGAGGTGTCCGCCATAGGAAAAAAGCTGGGTGAGTATGCTTTTAAGAAAACAAGAGAAAGCAGAAAGGATCAGTGGTTTGAGAATCACTCTGAGAAAGAATTTTCGGAGGTGCTATTGTGCGCCGGCCTGATCCATGATATCGGCAATCCCCCATTCGGCCATTTTGGGGAATATGCGATCAGGGAATGGTTCCAGACACATCTGAAAGATTTGGTTCTCGGAGAACGGAAACTCACAGAGATCCTGTCTAATTGGCAGCTTCTGGATCTGTACACCTTTGAGGGCAACGCACAGTCTCTGCGCTTATTATCAAAGACTCCTTATCTGGGACGGGAAAATGGGTTTAATCTATCATACAGTGTTCTGGGGGCCATCATGAAATATCCCATTTCGTCGGAAAAATTGAGGAACTGTAATCCGGACCATTATAAAAAAATAGGGTACTACTATTCTGAACGGAAATTATTTGAGGAGATAAACAACAGAACGGGAATGAATGGTTCCCGCCACCCGCTGTCATATCTGCTGGAAGCCGCGGATGATATAGCATACCGGACATCTGACCTGGAAGATGCAATGGTAAAGAAAGTGATCAGTTTCGAGCAGATCATGGAAACATTTGAGCAATGCGGAAGGAATCTTGAGGAAAATCAAGAAAACAAGCAGGAAGTCTGCCGGTGTGTGGAAAAACTCGCGGAAATGTATCGGGAGGAAGTCGCAAAGAATACAAGAAAACCGGGATTGACGGCAGTACAAAGATGGAATCAGTTCATGCAGGGGATTATGATAAGAGATGCGGGGGAAACCTTTGTAAAAGAATATGAGCTGATTATGCAGGGACATTTTTCCGGGGATTTGTTTAACGACACTGTTTCCGGGTATATTATTTCCGCAATCTCGGATCTGAGCGAGGAGAAGATTTATACCAGTTCCGTGAAAACGCGGAGAGAATTATTCGGACGGCGTGTGATCGATTCCCTGCTCAGTCAGTTTATGCCGGCGGCGGTCGGGTATGATACAAAAGAAAAAATCAACTTTATTGACCGCAGGATAATTGATACGGTGTCAGAATTCTATAAATCAATGTACAGGCATGAGTCGGCGGGGAAAAGCGAGGAGGAAAAACTTTATTTAAGAATATTAATGATAACTGATTATATCAGCGGTATGACGGATAACTATGCGAAAAGACTCTATCAGGAACTTTTTGCGTAAATCGGGAGTTAGTGACGCGCTTTAGTCGTGGTACGGATGGGGACGCTCCATGAAGGGATAGCCGAAAACCTCCCGGAGAACATCCATGTCCTTTCAAAAACGCTCAAAGCGAACCTAAGAAATTCTAGGCGGGAAACAGCCCTGCAAATGGAGCTGGCGCATCCAACCGACAGGAAAAGGACACGTTCCTAAGGTGGGGTCTCAAACGGGGGCAGCGTATGGATATAGAATTGGTGGTACTTTTATGTCCCCAGTAGGTGTACAAAGTAAGCGCTTAATTGTAAGCGCTTCAGACTGTAAACAAAACGGTTCGCAATGTCATGTTCGCGAATCGTTTTTTTACCCTCTTTTAGTTTTCAAATTTAAATTCTGTGCTGGAAAAGAAAAATTGCAATGATGAAGAGCGATATTTCGCTCCCCATTTTATCCGTCATTTCCAAATTGCCAGTTTCTTTAGATTCATGCAGCCAAATAAGAGGTTAAGCTCCATTTTGATCTTAGCCAGACCTCTGTACTGAGTGTATCTCATTCCGTGTTTTTCGTTTGCATCTGCAAAGACTCTCTCTATGGTTTCCTTGCGTTGTTTGTATCGTTCTTTCATTCTGATTGTATGACGGATTTCTTCGACCTGCTCCATGTAGTCTTCCCATACATGACGCGTAATTACTTTTACGGAATCTTTACTGTTTGTGCAACGATCCCGGTGAGGACAGTTTTGGCAAATAAGCCAGTCACTTTTATACTCCCGATATCCTTCACGGTTTGTTGTGGTGTAATGAAGCACTTTGTGATTCGGGCATAGATAGCAGTCAAAGAATTCATCGTAATGTACTGGATCATGGCAATTTTAATCAATACAACCGGATCGATACTTTCACGTCCAAAATCACTGTATAAATCTTTCACTTCCTCATATATAAAACTCATGTCAATTGCTTCATCCAGCTTCCGTACCAGATGGTTTCTAGGTACAAGATCCTTCAGACTTGCGATTTCCATCTGTGTTCTTTCTGCGTTATCTATTTCCCAACATAACAAAAACCTGCCTTTCCTGATGATTCTATTATACCATCTGGAAAGGGCAGGTTAAACTGAAATTAGACAACCGCCTCCAAAAAGAGGGCGATTGTCTACAGTCTGAAGCGCTTTTTAATCAGCTAGTGCGACAGCCCCTTACGTTGAATACAATTATTCTTTGGAACTGTCATTTTTTTTCGGGGCTGGCGAAGTCAAAGGCGCCGCGGCAAGCTGTGTGGGGATTTGGTTCATTGCTCGAGGGAATAAAACGTGGATTTTGTTTATTTCTTCTTATAGTTTCGAAAAGAAAACTTATATAGGTCTGAACTAAAAAAACAAAAAATATTGTTGACAATAGTAAATCACTGTGCAATAATAAAATTAGAGCAAACGTTTGCCTATCGATATTACTCAAGCAACCAATAGTATATATGAAAAGAGAAAGGAGATTCATAAAAAGATGAAGGAAAAACCAAATTTAGTAGTAATGCTGACGTATAATGATGTAACTGTAAAAAATGCACATGAGGTTTTTGAATCTTGCAAGGACTTAAACGTGAGCCATTGGGGCTTTAAAAATATCGGTTTACCAAAAAGTGAGATGAAAAAACTTGCAGAAGCAATGAAAAATGCTGGAAAGACAACGTATCTGGAAGTAGTGACTTATGATGAAGAATCTTGTATGGAAGGGGCTAAAACGGCAGTTGAATGTGGGTTTGACCAGCTTATGGGAACACTGTACTTTCCATCGGTTCACCAATATCTTATGGAACATGATGTTACATATAAGCCATTTGTCGGGAAAGTATACGGAAGTCCTAGCGTACTTGAAGGCAGTTTTGATGAAATAGTCATGGATGCGAAAAAAATGATGCAAAAGGGAATAACAGGTTTTGATATTTTAGCGTATAGACATGAACAGGGGGAAGAATTGGCTAAGGAATTCTGCTCAAAAGTGAATGCAGAAATCTGTATTGCAGGCAGCATATCAAGTTATGAGCGAATAGATACGATGTTTGAAATAGGACCTTGGGGATTTACTATGGGCAGTGCATTATTTGATTCTAAATATGTGCAGGGCGGGGGATTTCGTGATAATCTGAGCGCTGTCATCCAATATATGGAAATAAAGTAATTTTTTTTGCTTGAGCAAACGATTGCTCTGATGGAAGGAGATTATATTATGATTCACACTTTAACTCTAAATCCGGCAGTAGATAAAATCCTTTATATGAAACAATACATAAAGAATACGAATAACCGGGTAAAGAAAGTAACCTGTTCTCTGGGAGGAAAAGGAACCCACGTTTCTATGAATTTATCCCAGATGGGAACACAATCAAATGCCTTTGGGTTTGCTTATGGACAGAATGGGGAATTTATATTGGATTTACTTCGACAGGAGAATGTACATCCAGAATTTGTCTATGCAAAGCAGCCGGAAAGCAGGACTTGCTATCTGGTTGTAGAGGATTCTGGAGACTCGACTTTAATCAGTGAGAAGGGACCGGTAGCCAATGAAGGGCAAGTAGCAGAACTATTTAGCCTGATGGACAAAAGTATTCAGGAAGGTGATTACTTAGTTTTGTCAGGAGACAGTTCTAATTTCTCTGACCCTCTTATTTACAATCATGTTCTGGATAGGATGGCTGATAAAAAATTAAAAGTATTTTTAGATACCAGTGGTTCTTCTTTTAAGGAATGCATACAGAAATCGCCCTATTTGATTAAGCCAAATGTCGAAGAACTGCAGGAATTGGTTGGAAGGAAGGTAGAATCCGAGAAGGACATCATAGAGGCAATCAGGCAATTGGACAAATATCGTATCGAAATAATAGCAGTTTCTATGGGAAAAAGAGGTTCTGTTGTCAAGATAGGAGATAGGTTTTATAGGGCCAGACCGCCGAAAGTAAATGTGTTTAATACAATTGGCTGTGGAGACTGTTTCTTGGCAGGGTTGGTTTTTGGAACAGAACAGGGCTATAAACCGGAACAGCTTCTTCGTTTTGCAACTGCAGTGTCTGCATCTACAGCGGAATCTCCACTTTCGTTTGGCTTTAACGTAGAACGTGCAAAGCAACTTATGCCGTTGGTAACGATAATGAAAATATAAGGGAAAACTTGTGAATATGTGAGGTGAATTATAAATGGGAAATTATACGTATATGGATATTAGAGAGGAAATGGCTGAAACAGCACATTTAATATGGACGCGTAAACTGACGAATGCGGCTGGCGGGAATTTTGCTGTCCGTGTTGCACCAGGTAAAATTCTTAGTACGCCCTCAATGATGTCTGAAGACAGGCATTGCAATTTAAAGCCGGAAGACATGCTGTTGATTGACTATAATTATAATATTTTAGAGGGGAAGGGACAGTTATCGCGTGAAACGCATATGCATGTGGCATTATTATCTGCATACGAAGAAATAGGAGCAACAATCCATGCCCATCCATTTTATTGTATGCCGTTTATAGCCTATGAAAAAACAATTAGAAGTGTTACTGATGCCACAGAAGGAAGAGGGGATGTAGAGTGTATGGAATATGCAATTCCATGCTCAGAACAGTCTGTTAAAAATGTTTTGAAATATTTTAAAGACAGAGAAGAAATTGTCCGCAAGAAACCGATTGGATGTATTATGCCAAAGCATGGGGTAATTGTATCAGGAAAAGATATTCATAAAGCATTTAGCATGCTGGAGAGAATTGAGGCTGAGGCGTTTTGCAATATTGTAAAATCATTAATTTAAAGCAGACTAAACAGTAGAAAGTATAAATAATGAGGTGGAACCATGAGATATCTTGCATTTGATTTAGGCGCAAGTAGTGGAAAACTGTTGTTGGGAGATTTCAATGGTTCAAAGCTAAAAATGCAGGAGATACATAGATTTCCCAATCATCCAATTAATATGGGGAGAGGTATCTATTGGGATTATCTATATATTTACTCTGAGATGATAAAGGGAATTAGAAAAGCACATTCAGAATCTGAGTTTGTATCCATGGGGATTGACGGATTTTGTAATGATTTTTCTTTTATTAGTAAGGACGGAGAATTGCTGTCTCCTGTAAGAGCATATCGTGACGGCAGAACAAAAAGATGTATGGAAAAGATAAAAAATAAAATGCCAGATGAAGAACTCTATAAATTAACTGGTAATTTAAGTACTTCAGCTAACACAAGAATTCAGCTTGCAGCTATGCAGGAGGAAGGGCAGGCATATATTTTTGAAAAATGTGATAAAATGCTCTTTTTACCAGATTTACTTCTTTACTATTTAACCGGAGAGAAAATAGCAGAATTCACACTATCGTCAGTATCCCAATTGATGAGTTATCAAACAAAACAGTGGGATACAGAGATTTTGAATACATTTTCTATACCCGAAAGGATGATGGGAAATATTGTGAATCCTGGAGTTGTTATTGGAAAGTCCCAATGTAAACTAGAGGGCCTGGATGATATAAAGCCATTCAATATAACAACAGTCTGTGAACATGATACGGCATCGGCTTTTGCCCCATTTTTATATTCGGAGAACGAAGCTGTCATAAGCAGTGGGACATGGACGTTGTGTGGAGTTCCAATTAGTAATCCAATTAATAGTAAAAATGCCATGAATAGGGATATAACTAATGAAGGAAATATGGATGGCAAATATTTTTTAGTTAAAAGTATTATGGGTACATGGTTAATACAGGAAACCATACGCGATTATGAATTGAAAGGTTTTAGTTATGGTTATAATGAAATAGACGCAATGATTTCTGAAACGAAACCATTTAGTTTTGCATTTGATGTAGATGACGAAGAATTATTTACGCCTGGAAATATGATTCGGAAAATCAGAAATAAATGTTACGAATTCAATGGGATGATGCCTGACACGCCCGGAGAAATTTTCCGTTGTATCCAGGAATGTATGGCATTTAAATGTAGATTGGCATTAGATGAACTACAAGAACAGACTCACAGTTATTTTTCCAGGATTCATATTATAGATGGTGGTTCAAAAGATTCTATTTTTTGCAGTTACATAGCAAATGTGTGTAATAAACAAGTATATGCAGGAATGAATTTTGCTTCCGCAGCCGGAAATGTTCTTGTACAGATGATAGGACATCATGAAATTTCATCGTTGGAGGAAGGCTGCAGCTTATTGCAGGATTCTATACTTCCAAAGGTTTTTGAGCCTAAAGATGTTTTGCTTTGGAATGAAAGGTATTATTATTACTTAGAGCAATTGAATAATCAATAGGAGGTGTCAGCATTTAATGAAAAACAAAGAAAATGTTCTAAAACTGGAGGGCATAAACAAGAGTTTTTTTCAGGTACAAGTACTAAAAAATATTTCTTTTGAAGTCCGAAAGGGTTCTGTACATGCTCTTGCAGGTGAAAACGGCGCAGGGAAGTCGACTCTGATGAAAATAGTTACAGGATTGTTAAAAGCAGATTCAGGCAATATAGTCTTTGATAATGAGCAAATAACTCTGAATAATGCGAGGGAGGCATTGGGACTTGGGATTTCTATGATTCATCAGGAGTTAACGCCGCTTCGTCAGATGACAATTGCGGAAAATTATTTTTTGGGACGGGAACTTTGTCTTAGCAATGGGCTTTTAAACCAAAAGAAGATGAATGAAGAAACGCAGAAAAGCTTAAATGATTTCGGAATGAAAGTACAGGCTACTCAGAAGGTTGATAAACTTACCATTGCTCAAATCCAAATGCTGGAGATAATAAAGGCAGTCCGTGACAATTCAAAATTAATTATTATGGATGAGCCTTCGTCCTCATTAACAGAGGAAGAGACAAGACATTTATTTCACATTATCCGTGATTTGCAGAAAAAGGGTGTTGCAATAATTTATATTTCGCATCGAATGGAAGACATATATGAAATTGCAGATACGGTTACTGTTTTACGCGATGGCAATTTAATTGGAACTTACCCTATTGAAGAGATTAATAAAGATAAATTAATCGAATTAATGGTAAATAGAACCATGGAGAGCATGTTCAGCAAAGGACACACGTCAATAGGAGCCGTTGGGTTTGAAGTGAAGGATCTTTCAAGGGATGGGGTATTTAAGAATATTTCTTTTCAAGTGCATAAAGGGGAAATTCTGGGGATTACCGGTTTGATGGGAGCTGGAAGAACCGAGGTTGCAAGAGCCATATTCGGATTAGATAAGCTTGATGGCGGGGAAATTTATATTGACGGTAAGAAAATTGTAATTAGAAACCCATATGATGCTATCAGTCATGGAATCGTAATGTTAAGTGAGGACAGAAAAGAATATGGGTTAGTTTTGGGGAGATCAATCAGAGAAAATATTAGTCTGCCAAATTTGAAAAAAATAACCCGTCACTGTTTATTAAAGAAAACCCAAGAGAAAGAACGAGTCGGTGAATTGATTAAAATGCTGACTATAAAATGTAATTCCATGGAGCAGACTGCGCAAACACTAAGTGGAGGGAACCAGCAAAAGGTTATTATAGCAAAATGGCTGCTGGCAGGACCGGAAGTCTTGATATTGGATGAGCCGACAAGAGGAATAGATGTTGGCGCCAAAGCGGAAATCTATAAATTAATGGACAAAATGGCACAGGAGGGAATGACGATTATTATGATTTCCTCAGAACTTCCTGAAATCCTGAGCATGAGTGACCGTGTAATGATTATGGGGGCAGGGGAAATTCGAGGTGAGTTTACTTACAAAGAGTTTATGGAAGGTAAAATTACCCAAAAACAAATATTGGAAAAGTCAATGTGCGAATAAGGAGGCAGTCTATGAATAAGAAAGAAAATATTTCTTACATTTTAAAGAAAAATGGTGTATTAATCGGTTTTATAGTCTTATTTATCGCTATGTTCATAATATCGGATACCTTTCGTACAGCGCAAAACCTCATTAATGTATTGCGCCAAATTTCTATCAATGGAATTATTGCCGTGGGAATGACATTTGTAATTCTTACAGGAGGGATTGATTTATGCGTAGGCTCCCTGGTTGCCGTAGCAGGTGTTATAGCTGGAAGTTTTATTACAGTTCATGAAAAAATGGGAATTGTTGCATTGCTTTTAGCTGTGTTCGCCTGCGGTTTATTTGGCCTGCTGAATGGGATTTTAGTATCACATGCAAATATCCCGCCGTTTATTACGACGTTGGCGACGATGTCAATTGCAAGAGGCTTTGCTTATGTATATTCAGATGGGAAGCCATATACAATTACTTCAGATTCCTTTGAGTTATATGGCAAAGGTTCTCTTGGGCCGATTCCAGTACCAGTTATATTTTTTATTGCTGTCGTGGTAATTGCGGCAATTTTATTAAACAAGACAAGATTTGGGAGATATCTTTATGCCACAGGGGGAAATGAAAATGCAGCCATCGCATCAGGTGTAAAGACTAAAACAATAAAAACATGGGCTTATCTGTGCAGCGGCATCCTGACAGGCCTTGCGGGAGTCATTCTTGCATCAAGGATTGGTTCAGGGCAGCCAGCAATAGCAGTAGGCTATGAGACAGATGCAATTGCTGCTACAGTAATTGGCGGAACAAGCTTGGTAGGGGGAATTGGCTCGATTCATGGCACAGTGATAGGTGTACTGCTGATTGGAGTATTAAATAATGGCATGAATCTTATGGGTATTTCTTCTTATTATCAGCAGATTGTCAAGGGGGTGATAATTATTTGTGCAGTTTTGCTGTTACTATTCACAGTCGATTTAGCGTTCATTCTTTAGGAAGCTCGTAACAGAGCTTCTTTTTCTTTGCCATAATGCA
>NZ_WKZK01000051.1:0-38886 GCF_009680135.1 Eubacterium sp. BIOML-A2 | reverse complement strand
CACTCCCCAACAAGTTTCCCGCGAGGGGCAAAACTGCAGAATTGCGGATTTTGGCACCGTGGTAGAAACTTGCTCTCCGTGACTGCAAACTTTCTCTCACTTCCGTCCGCCACTTTTTTGGAAAACTGCAACCACAAAAGTTTGTTTCTCTTTTTCTGCTACTACTAATCCTGTAAAGGGCATTCCTGCCCGCTTTCGCTAAAATGACACCGGACGCAGTGGTTTCTACCCGGTGTTGGAGAAATCCTTTCTCTTTGCCCTCTACTACGGGTAAATGCTCCAAATGCCAAACACCAGGGCAGAAAAATTCCCTCCTCGCTTACTACTACAACCGGCAGGGGGCAAAATGGCCGGGAGCGGAGCCGGACAACAAAAAAAGCAGTAAATCTTTTTCAAGACTTACTGCTTTCGCTGGCCGCGTCGGTGGCGGCTGGTATTCAGTTTTTATGACTTGTCCGGTGGTTCGTCAAGCCGGAACTTGAATTGACAGTCAATTAACCGCTGCTTTACATAGTCCTCCACCTCGGCGTTGACCTGCCCGTTCACTTTTGAGAAATAGCGGATATATCCGGCGTAGTGGAGCAGGACAGCGTTCACGGCTTCTGGGTCGCCCTCACGGGCTTTGAGGATTGTTTCATAGGGGAGAAGTCTACTCATACCGGCTCACCCCCATTTCTTCGCGTAGCCGCTGCAAGGCAAGCTGGATATGCCGCCCCGCTGTGCTGCGTGACCGGCCAATACACGCGCCGATCACGCGCTGCGGCTGGCGCAGAAAGTAATAGCGCAGGATTTCTTCCCGCGTCTGCTCCGGCAAAACAGAGATCGCGTCGGCAAGGGCGGCGTTGCAGAGCAGGACGGTCTGACCGCAGACGGTAAATGGGTATTCCTCGTCCGGCTCCGACGCGGCAAACTGGACAAACTTCTCGTTCATCAGATAGTCAAGGGAAACTTGCCGTTCCCATTGCCGTTTAAGCTTCAAAATCTTGTCCAAGGCGGCACAGCGGATAACAGTCTTGCAAAAGGCGTTGTACCTGCGCTGGATATATTCTTGATAGGCTATCTGGTCGGTCATGGAAATTCCCCTTTCTGAATAATAGTGCGGGGCGGTGGCACTTCTTGCTGTCGCCCCTTGATTGCCTACCAGCAAAGGCGGGCGGGGCTGTCAACGGCTGCGCATATGCGCCGTTCATCTTGACCGTTGACTGGCTCGGCTGGGTTTGCTATTTACCCGACAAACTTGAATTTATTTTAAGCTATCACGTTTTACCTTCTTAAGCCTTACTATCATTACCATAGGAATTTCTTTGTTGGTTTTAAAACATTCTTCATAAAATCCATCAATGACAAATCCAGCTCTAAAACAAAGGTTAAAAATATCTTGTATGGAACGATGATAATAAATCTGCTCTTTCGGTTGCCCTTCAATCGCTATATCATAGTAACTGTGCGGTGTCATATATTTTTCAGTCAACGTGACAAAACAAGGGTGTTGCGTTGCAAAGACAAAAATTCCGCTTTCCTGCAACAGTTCATAAACAGCCATAAGAAGTGGTTCAATATCCGTAATATCCATAATTGCCATATTAGAAACTGCTTTCGTAAAGGCTCGATTTCTTTTTAATTCTAATATACTTTTTCTATCGGTCGCATCCGCCACACAAAATTCAATTTGTTTTGCATATTGTGATTGCCGTCTTTTAGCCAATTCTATCATTTTTTTGCTGTAATCAAAAGCGACAACCGAAGCGCCTCTTTGTGCAAGATACGAAGAATAATTTCCATTGCCACACGCAATATCCAAAATGTAATCCGCAGGATTAGGAGATAGAAGTTCCGTTACTTTGGGACGCACTACCTCTCTGTGAAATTCATTAGATTCGTCACCCATTGCATTATCCCAAAATTGTGCGTTCTCCTCCCAGATTTTTTTACTTTCCTCTGTTCCCATGTTCTCTCCCACTCCCCAAATTTGCTTTTTTGCTTCCATTAAATCTTCCTTACTATATTCCATTGTTACCCTCCATAACTTCTGATTGTTGCCGTCTTGACGATTATGTATCTTTACATTACCTTCTGAAACATATGGCGCACCTTGTCCAGGCGGCTGTTTGGACGGCGGGGCTGGATGACCGGCTGACCGACAGCGGCCTGATATCCTTTCAGCTCTGTAAGGCATACGCTCCGCCCGTTGGTGTAAAAGGCCAGATCAGTACGGTATGCCTGTATACAGCGGGCGGGAATCTCGCCAGTAAAGACAACTTCATCCTTTTTTACCTGGGCCGTTTCGATGGTGGCACAGTATTTCGGTGCATCATGATAAGCCCTGGAAAGGTATTCCTGGGGCGCATAGAGGATGAAGGAGAGATAAGGTTCCAGCAGCTGCGTCCCCGATTCCTTCAATGCCTGTTCCAATACAATCGGGGCCAATGAGCGGAAGTCCGCCGGCGTGCTGACCGGACTGTAATAAAGCCCGTATTCAAAGCAAATCTTACAGTCCGTTACGTTCCAGCCGAACAAGCCCTGCTCCAGCCCGTAACGGATACCATCCCTGACAGCGTTTTGAAAACTCTGGTTCAAGTATCCCAGCGAAACCCGGCTCTCGTATTGTACACCGGAGCCAAGCGAGAGTGGTGTAACAGACAGTCCTATGGATGCCCAAAACGGGTTGGGCGGCACCTCGATATGGATGGTGTGGCTGGCTGCTTTGAGCGGCCGCTCCATATAAATGACGGAGGGTTCCTTTACCACTGTTTCAAGCTTGTATTTTTCCGACAGCAAAGCGGAAACAACCTCCAACTGCACCCGGCCCAAAAAAGAAAGAATGATCTCATGGGTGATGGAATCCACTTCGCAACGCAAAAGCGGGTCAGTATCCGCAAGTTGCGTAAGAGCGTCCAGCAGCCGTTCTCTTTGCGCTGCCGTTTTCGGCGCAATCGTCGTCCGCAGCATGGGGAGGGGGTCCTCGCGCCACCTTTTACGAGGGAGCCGGGTTTGGTCCCCTAATACATCGTTTAACCTCACGCTGTCGCTGGGAAGGATAACAATTTCACCCTGATAAGCGGTGTCTGTCCGAACAATTTCCCCTTTGGATGGAATACGCATCTCTGTGATTTTCAGCTTTTCTCTCCCGGCCAGGGCCACCGTATCCCGCAGGCGCAGCGTTCCGCTGTATAACCGTAGATAGACACGCCGCTGGCCGCAATCGGTGTACTCAACCTTGAAAACGCTGCCGCATAGGGCGGCGCCCCCCTGTTCCCCAATCGGTTGGAACAGCCCTGTCACCGCATCCATCAACGGTTGAATGCCAAGGCCATTTTTGGCGCTGCCATGATAGACTGGGAACAGGGAGGCGTCTTGAACCCGCTGCTGTTCCTCCCGCGCAAGTTTTTCCCGGCTGATTGGTTCTCCTGCGATATACTTTTCCAATAATTCATCGTTATTTTCGATGACCGCATCCCATGCTTCTATGTCGGTATTTTCCTCCAGGACTATTTCCGGGGACAGCGACACCGTCTGCTTGATGATAATATCGGCGGAGAGCTTATCCCGAACAGACTGAACCACGCTCTGCAAATCAACGCCAGCCTGGTCGATCTTGTTGATAAAGATAACGGTGGGAATGTTCATTTTCCGCAGGGCATGGAACAGAATACGGGTCTGGGCCTGCACGCCATCTTTAGCGGAGATCACCAAGATGGCCCCATCTAAAACAGCCAAAGAGCGGTACACCTCCGCCAAAAAATCCATGTGGCCGGGCGTATCCACAATGTTAACTTTACATCTGTGCCACTGGAAGGAAGTGACTGCCGCTTGAATGGTAATCCCACGCTGCCGCTCCAAAAACATGGTGTCCGTCCTCGTTGTCCCTTTTTCGACGCTCCCCGGTTCTGAAATGGCTCCGCTGGCATATAGCAGGCTCTCCGTCAAGGTCGTCTTTCCAGCGTCTACATGGGCAAGAATTCCAATATTGATTATTTTCATGTGATTGTCCTCCCTTTACAGCCCCAAAGGGCATAAAAATCCCCAGCAGTAAAATACTTTTACCACTGGGGATTATAAGTTGCGGACATACACATATACAGCATACACCTGTTTGTGATTGCTGTTTTTGGGGATATGTCAAAATTGATAAGGCAAAAGTATTCTTAAATTGGGTACAAAAAACTAAGCCCCTACAAAAGGAGCTATCATAATCCTTTGTTCCCACTATTTGATTATAGTTTTATTTAAGAATACCTTGCCGCATATTTTTTACTCCTTTTCTGGATTAAATCATTGTATCACATCAGTTTTAGGAAAGCAAGTACCTAAAAGAAATTTTTCTTCCCCTTATATGTAACAATCATACCGGCTTCCTAGCGTTCAGAATGTTTTCTGCTGTCTGCTGTGGTGTTTGGTTGGAATTGTCCAACCAAAAGCCGATCCGTGGTGTTGTCTGCATTTTACTAAATACAAATTCAATGTATACAGAAAGATATAAGGAGTGGGAGGGATTCCGCCGTAGTTGGCATTGTAGGAAAATCCAAAAGTTTAGATTTTCCCACAATGCTTATCTTTTGGTCTTTGGTTCGGAATAGTGTAGTGCTGGCGGTCTATCTCTTGTTTTCGGTTGCTTGCTTCCTTACCGTACATGAGCATTCGCGCCGGGGTTGTCGTTGCCGTAGCCCTCCAGCAGGTTGATGGCTCCCCAGATGCCAAGACCGGCACCGAGGGCGATAACGAGGGTCTGGAGTACGCCGACTGCACTGTTGAAAAATGCCATAATGATTGTTTGCCGGAATCTTTGGGATGATTGGTCGGAAAGTCTCGCTTTTACTGCAAAAGCCGGAACGAAAACTGCGATGCAGCTCCCGATTCCGGCGTCTCCTTTCATTTTTTTAATTTTGATTGATCCGTTCCGACCCTGCAAGCGAGGAGGTGTCTTTTTATCGTAGGTATATATGAAAAGCCGCCGCTGTTACGGCGACGGGCTTGTGCGCTCAGACGCGGCCTGCGTCGAATACCTCGTAGGCTTCGTCTGCTTTCGGAACCAGCTTTGTAGAGAGAAACTTCTCTATATCAAAAGCGTTCTTGGGGTTCGCGTCCGAAAGATACTTGTAGTTGGGGTGCCTGGTGATGTCGTACTTATCCGAAAGGAAAGGACGCACACCGCGAAGCTGCAAGATGCACTTGCCGCCGTCGAGAACCGCCAGCTCGTCTATGGTGGCAAGCTCCTTGCCGAGCTTCTGGTAGTTCAGGCTGTGAGAGGTCTCACGCCCGCGGCTCTCGCCGGTATTGTAGGTGTCGATTGTCTCTTTACCGAGGGACTGCGACAGCTCCTTGAGTGTCGTCGGCTCCTTCCCTCCGAGAAAGATGGAGCTGTCACAGTTGCCGATGATGGTATCGGCGTTGTCCTTGTACAAAGCCTTTAGCTGAGATTGCGCCTGCAACACAAGGCAGGCGGAGATCTCGCGGCTTCGTATGGTCGCCATGAGCTTTTCCAGGTTCGGTATCTGCCCGATGTTGGCGCACTCGTCGATGAGGCACCGCACATGGACGGGCAGCCTGCCGCCGTACACATCGTCGGCTTTCTCGCACAGGAGATTAAAGAGCTGGCTGTAGATCATGGAGATCAGGAAATTGAACGTGCTGTCCGTATCGCTCATGATGAGAAACAGCGCCGTTTTTCTGTCTCCGAGGGTGTCCAGCTCCAGCTCGTCGTACATGGTGATCTCCCTAAGCTCCTGGATATCGAAAGGGGCGAGGCGAGCACCGCAGGAAATGTTGATGCTTTTCGCTGTCTTGCCCGCCGCCAATTTATATTTTTTGTACTGCCGCACGGCGAAGTGGTTCGGCTCTCTGGATTCCAGCTCCTTAAAGGCTAAATCCACGTTGTTCTCGAAGGTTTCATCATCTTCGCGCACCTCCATGGCATTGATAAACTCAATGAGCGTTGCGAAGTTCTGTTCCTCCTCCGGCGCTTCATAGTGGATATATCCGATGAGCGCCGTATAGAGCAGCGTTTCCGCCTTCTGCCAGAAATCGTCCCCGGATTTGCCGTCGCCCTTGGTGTTGGCAATGAGCGTCGTTACCAGCTTCAGAATATCCTTCTCCGAGTGGATATACGCAAAGGGGTTATAGTGCATGGACTTTTTGAAGTTGATGGAATTGAAGATTTTGACCTTATACCCGTTGCGGAGCATCAGGCGTCCGCACTCGACCGCTATGCTGCCTTTCGGATCAGTAACCACATACGAAGAATGGCATTGCATCAGGTTGGGCTTGAGCCAGAACCGTGTCTTTCCGCTGCCCGAACCGCCTATGATCATCACGTTTTTATTCCGTGCCGTCTTGGGGTCTTTCGGACGGTTAGACATCATCAGGCGTTCCGTCTGCGTGAGAATGACGTTGTTCTCAAACTTGGGATCGGCGTAAGGGGCAATATCTTCTGCCGTACCCCAACGCGCACTGCCGTATTCCATGTTTTTCCGAAATTTCTTTGCGTTTTTCCCTTTGACATACACGACCAGCCGGATGATGCCCGCGATCACGATACCCACGAGCAGGTCAGCCGGGTGAAAGCTGGGCAGCAGCGAGGAAAAGGCTTCTCCGAGACCTTGCGTGAGGAAACCGAGAAGCTTTGCGGATGCGTCCGCGCCCTCCGCCAGCCTCCATGCCTGTCCGAGCTTTGTCGCTATGAGGGCAATGAACGCATACGGGAGATTGGGCAGCACGATCTTCTTTATATTCAGCGGCTTCTTCATATCTCCAGCCCCTTGTCCTTGTTGCGTACCTTCGCAATATCCTTTGCGATCTCCGGCGCGCGGAGCGCTCTGAGCATCTTGATAACAGACGGCTTATCCTTGTTCTTTGCCTTTTTGCCGCTGTATTCGGTAAATGCCGCAGTAAGCGCATCCGCGTCCCGCGCCTTGAAAAAGACGAGGTACTTCGGAATCTCACTGGACTTATCCTTCTTGATAGCGTAGTCCACACCGTACTTTCGTGCCACGCGGTCAAAGCCCTTGATATTGCTTTCCGTGACTTCGATGTTGGACACGCCCTGGTTCTGTCCGACGAGCTGCTTTACCGTCTGCCTGCCGCTGGGCTTCACCTCCGCCTTGTTTTGTTTATGCGCCTTGCGGCTGGCAAGATATTTGCTGATTGCCGCTTTCAGCTCTCTGCCGGTCAGCTTGGCGGCGGAGATCATCAGGGTAACGGCTCTGTGTTCAACTTCCTCCTGCATGAGACATCCCTCCCTTCATGCGAAATAACAGAAGCATCGTCATCGCTCCGCTGCCGGCGCCGATTTGCCTTTGGTGGAGGCTTTTGCGGGTTCGGTGGGGATAGCCTTGATTTTGCTTCCCATCTTCAAAAAGGCTTCCGGCTGACGGAACTTGTCCTCATATTTCTTTTGCAGCTCCTTTGGGAGCGAAGCAAAGTCTTCCTCTCCCAGACCGCAGATGAAGAACTTTCCGGCGACAATATCGTAGATTTCGCCTTTTTCATCCCGCAGGGCGCGGTTCAAAGGCTTGCCCTCCTGCTTGGCTTCTTTTCCACAGATCAAAGCCACGGCGTCGTCATACGGATAAACCGCTTGAATATCTCCGTCCACGGCTTTCTGCAAGGAACTAAGGTCAGCGCCGATCCGCTCCATGCGCGGATACTGTCCCGGCTCCACCGTAAGGACTTCGATGGTATTGTCCGGCGCTCGTTCAGCGGAGATTTCCTTGCCGTCGTTGCTCTCAAACTCCACATCCACGAAGTTGTCTGCATCCAGCACATGGTCTCCGGCGCGCCACTGGTCGTTCACCATCTGCTCGGCTTCCTCCTTGGAGGAGGCTTCCACAGATACGGTGAGCTTCAGCGTTTCGGTGATCGTTACATCAAACTCCTTCATGCGCCGCACCTCATTCCTGCAAAAGCGGAAGGATGAGCTCCGCGACTGCCTTCAGCACGGCTTCGGCCTCTTCCGGGGGAAGCTCGGTGATTTCACCTTCATCCTCGTCCGGCATTTCATACGCTTCGTCGAAGCCGCTTTCAAAGAGACAGCCGCAGTCCTCGCAGCAGCCGCAGTGGATATGGATGTTGCCGTTGATTGTGATATTTACATTCATGGGATACCTTGCCTTTCTCAGCGCTCGTTCTGGCGCTGCCGTTTTTTCTGCCACTGTTCCAGCAGCTTAATGATGGTCTGCTGCATTTGCAGAGGCGTGTAGTTTCGGGGGAAGTATTTGCGAAGCACATCGTTGTCCAGCGTAATGCGCGTCAGGTCGTCCTTTTTGTCCTCGGACATGATGGCGAACATGGCCTCCTGTGTGCATTTACCCTCGCGGCTGAGCTTTTTTAACCGCTGTGCCTGGGAAAGAGAGGGGGTATTCTGCGAATAATCCATCGCGTCCAGAAACTGCCTCTGCTCGTCATGGGTGAGATATGACAGCTCCACGGCGGGGCTGAACGCGATCTCCTTGCTTTCCACCTTTTCCTGCACTTCCGGCAAGAGCTCCGTGAGGCGGATATAGCGGTGGACTTGTCTTTCGCTTTCATTCGCATCTGCACCGACCTTTGCGACCGCCCATGACGACTTCTCGCCAACTTGGCGAGAAGTGGACTTGTCTTCCAAATCCACACGTTTCCCCTGATGCTTCAGCGCTTCCAGCTTCATTTTGTACGCCTGCGCCCGTTCCATGGGGCTGATCGTTTCGCGTTGCAGGTTGCTGTCCACCATAAGGATCACCGCCTCGTCGTCGGTAAGATTGCGGACGATTGCCGGGATGGTTTTCAGTCCTGCAAGGTCTGCGGCGTGAAGCCGCCTGTGTCCGGCTACCATTTCATATCCGCCCTCCGGATCGGGACGGATGATGGCGGGGTTGAGAATCCCCACCTGCATGATGCTGTCTATCGTCTGCTGCATCAGCTCATCGTCCAGCACCTTGAATGGGTGGTTTCTGAACGGATGAATCTCCGACAGCGGTATCTGCTGTACCTGTTCCCGGGGTTCCTGCTTTGACACTGTTTTCACCTCCTCCTTGAAATGGCAAAAGCCGCAGGCATTGCCTACGGCTCAGATGAAGCCCTCCGACATATCGTGGCTGACGAGACTTCGGTAGTAGTTCCCAATGGTCAGAGGGGCGTTATACAGGGTTGCTAAGAGATACTGACGCATGTTGCGGATGCGGGTGGTGTTGTCCTTCAGACCGTCCATGACAAAGCGGATATGCTCGCTGTCCAGCTTCAGGAATTGACTCTTTACGACCTCCGCGGGCTTGTCATCCCCGGAGATACGGACGGTGCTCCTGGTTGTACAGACCGTATCCACCATGAGCTCCAGTATTTCCGTGAGAATATCCCGGTCAAGCGGATAGTCCTGCAAGAGAATCTCATACGAGATATTCCCCGAAAGGATTTCTCTGTATCGTTCTCTCTGATCTGCATCGCTTCTTTTCGTTTCCTGTCCGTGATCCTCTCTGAACGAAGTGAAGGGAAAAGAATCAGTATCACTAAATTCAGTATTATTATACTCAGTATTATTAGATCGTGATTTTAACGGTTCTTGATCCGTGATTTTCACTTCTCCAGAATCGTGATTTTCACGATTCAAGAAACGTGATTCCAAGGGGGTAACGAAGTTCTTCACGTAGATTAGATTGGGCTTGCCGAGACCCTGCCGCTTTCGCTCAATGAGTCTGCATTTGCTTTCCAGCTCATGCAGGAGCTTTCCGGCTTTCTGATCGGCGCAGCCCATGGCCGCCATGATGTCCTCAATGGTGAAGATGATATACACCCGGTTTTCTTTATCCTGCCAGCCGTTCTTTGCCGAAAGGCTCATGCGGTCAAGCAGAAGACCGTAGAGCACCTTGGCTTCTGCGGAGATATTCTTAAACCGTTCCTCCGTGAACAGCACCTTGGGGATGCGGTAGAAAGAGAACTGTTCCGACTCCGCGCCGTAGAAGTAGTCATACATCGGGGCCGTCACGCTCCTTCAAGATTCCCACGGCGCGCATGACCTCCTTGGTACACCACCCGATACAGGGAGAATCACGCCCGTAGGGACAATTTCTGCACTCCGAAACAGGTGTGGTATTCTCTTTATCTTCATCATCGCGGAACTGAACTGCATCCCTTTGATCTACCGGACAGCAGCAGCCGTCAGGGTAGACGCAGCCTCTTTTCCTGCCTTTCCAGTACAGACAGTACCGGCAGTCATATACGTTGTAGTCCCACGACTTGCCATACGCTCTCACGCTCACACCTCCTTCCGCCCGCGTCTGGGCAAAAAAATAGCGCGTCTGCCAACCCAATGCGTCACTTTGGGTAACAGACGCGCTATGTACGATTCGATTGTATTTATGTGAAAAGGCTCAAAAACGCTGGATTTCCAGCACTTTTTTGAGCCTTTAGTTTATTAGTCCTATTATTACAGGGGCGTCCGTATAATGGACGCAGTCAGTATAGCCCTGCTGGGCAGCGTAGGCTTCGAGATAGCTTTTTTGATTGATGATGGAATTGCTATCCCCGGTCAGGTCATCGTCTCGGGATAGTCTTTCATAAAGAGCTGTGATCTTTCCTTCAGTCTGTAATCGTGCCATTAGGCGCTCCTTTCAGACTGTCGGCTCATTTGTGGTACAGCCATTATATCATAAGTTCCGTCGTTTGTAACCATCTCATTGCGTACAATCCGTAAAATTTTATCCTCCATGCTCTCACTGCTGTTTTCGTTGAACATTACCTTGACCTTGTAGACAGTTCCGGCAATTCGCCGGGTCATATACGAAGCATTGTTTTCTGTTTGAACCATAGGCATTCTCCCTCCCTGAGTTGAAAATTTCATAGTTTTTTGGTAAACTGACTGTAGTTCCGGCATTTGTAAGCCGATGGTGTCTTATATCTTTCTTCCTATCACCGCCGCCTCCGCGTCCTCCTTTCCCTGTGTGCTGCATGGAGAAAGTAATCGCAGTAACACTACTTACAATTACTTCTCTGCTAATAGGAGAAATACGGGGTGCAAAACGGAACTGTTTTTGAAATAAAGATAAAGATTTTTTTGAGGGAGGTGAGGTCGCCGTGGCAGAAGACAAGAACAAGCGAAGCATGGAGCAGGATGACTTCACCGAATGGGAGGATGCATCCGACCAGCCCATAGCCGATGAAGCATTGGAGAAAGCCCTTGCCGCTGAACGTGCCCTTGAGCTGGCAAGCGAGCTGGAGCAGGACGAGAATCCGAGAGACTACACGCAGGAGCTGGAGGACGAGGAGGAAGAAGCCGCTCCAACCAGCGAAAAGCGGCTGAAGCGGCAGATGCAGGCCGAGGCGCTTGCCCGTCTGGAGGATGCGGCAAGAACGGAATCGGATTTCCGGTATATTATCAGCGAATGGGACAGGCTTGACCGAAACAGGGAGCGCAGGGAACGCGACCATGAGAATCTTCGCGGGGATGTTCCTCTTGAATACATGGCTGTACCTGATCCGAAGGTCATTCCCCTGTGGATGAATCTTCCGAAGTTCCGGCAGCTCAGCCGGGGCGACTTTCTGGACATCATCTTTTCCTGCCCCTATGAAATGCACGAACTGACGGCAAACCGATTCATCTCCGAGCTCATCCGCGAGCTCAGCGACGAGCACAAGGAAGTGCTGTATTACCTGTCTTTAAGGCAGTACAGCACTGCACAAGTCGCCGCCATTCGCGGGCAGACCGACCGCAATATACGAAAGCTGCGGAAAACAATCCATAAAAGTCTCCAGCGGAAGATGTATAAGCATCTGTGTAAAAAGCTGGAGAACGGCGGCAGCTTGACCCTGCGGGAGCGCCGGTTCATAGAGGAGTTCAGCGCATTGCAGAAAACACAGGGCAAAGGCGCTGTAATACGCCGGGAGAACAAAACAAAGCCGAGAAAAAAGAAAGCCGCCCTTGACGGAAGCAAGGACGGCGAGTAAAATAGTAATATGCTTACAAGATACTTAGGTTACAACAGAAAGGGCGGATTCCATGAACAACTTATTTGCGCAGTCCCGTTCCCATTGGGTGCGGTATGACCGCTATGAGATAAAGACCGGAAAAGACGGGAAACGGTATATTACCCCGGAAAAGACAGCAAAACCCGATGTATATAACCCGCTCAAGGATTCGTCCGACATGGTTCTGGAAGCCATGAACGTAGGGATGCTGATGATGAACCGCAAGCCGGAGGACGAGATCGAAAAGGCGGTCATGGCCTTTGTTACCCATTACGGTCTGCTGGGGCTTATGACGGCGCTTCCCACCACGCCTTCCTTTATGGACTATGAGGCGGTCTATCTGCCGAAAAATCATTTCATAAAGGCGGAGTCCATGGGGACGGAGGAATACCTGTCGCTGTTCTATCCCTTTGACAAGCTGGACGTGGTAAAGCAGGGGGTGGAGTCCAGCTGGAACGTATCCGGCGACAGGACGATGATCGCGCTGACCATGACGTTTATGGACGAGCCTATGGCGAAGAACATGAGCTTTCAGCGAGAATACGCCGAGCCCTACGACTGGGTGCTTCAGCAGTTCAAGGACTGGGCGTTCACACTGAGCACGTCCATCCTGTACTACAACGATTATGATTCCATAGATGAGGACACGAGGAATCTGTACCGCAAGGCAATGGCGGCGTTCGGAGGCATTGCGCCGACCTATCATATAGAGCTGCTGGACAAACCCACCATCTACTGGGACTTCCATTCTCTGCTGCTCGGCATCCAGATGATGTTCAGCTTCATGCTGGTGGATGAGATGAAGCCTCTGCGCCTGTGCAAGCACTGTCAGAAGGTATTTCTCGGCAACCGAGCCAATTCCGCCTTTTGCAGTCCGCGCTGCAAAAACCAGTATAATGTGTATAAGAGCCGGGCGAAGAAAAACAATTCTGCCTATGATGAGGATGGTGATCTGTAATGGCTGATAAAAAGAATAATAAGCTGCAAATCCGAAACAGTACAGTGGATTTTCTTGTATTTACAAAAGACGCACAAGAGGACGGTATTGAAGTCCGTGTGCAGGATCACGATGTATGGCTGACGCAAAAGGCAATCGGGCAACTGTTTGACGTGGACAGAAGCGTGGTCACAAAGCATCTGAGAAACATCTTTGAAAGCGGCGAATTATCCGAGGATTCAGTTTGTGCAAAATTTGCACAAACTGCGGATGACGGAAAAACCTACCAATATAAGTTTTATTCCCTGTCCGCCATTATTGCTGTCGGATACCGCATAAACTCTGGCAGGGCAACACAATTCAGACAGTGGGCGACAAAGGTGCTGGACACTTTTACGAAACAGGGTTATGTTCTGGATAAGAGCCGACTGATTAACGGTCAAATCTTCGACGAGGACTATTTTGACCACCTGATCTCCGAGATTCAAGAAATCCGGGCAAGTGAACGCCGTTTTTATCAGAAGATAACGGACATCTATGCGACTGCCGTTGATTATTCCGTTGACAGCCAGATCACAAAAGATTTTTTCGCCACGGTGCAGAACAAGATGCACTATGCTGTTCACGGCAATACAGCGGCGGAGGTTATTATGGAACGGGCAGACCACACAAAGGAGCATATGGGCCTGACCTCATGGCGCAATGCTCCCGATGGAAAGATCGTAAAAGCGGATGTCACCATTGCAAAGAACTATCTTTCCAAAGGTGAGATACAGGAACTGAATGAAATCGTGACCATGTATCTTGACTATGCCACCAGACAGGCCCGACGGCATATACCTATGACAATGATGGATTGGGCTTCCAAGCTGGATGCGTTCCTGCAATTCAACGATGCGGATATTCTGCAAGACAAGGGAAAGGTTACTGCCGCAATCGCTAAGGCTTTTGCTGAGAGCGAGTTTGAGCAGTATCGGGTGATACAAGATCGCCTGTACCAAAGTGATTTTGACCGCCTTGTTGCCAGCACGGAAGAAAAGGAATGACCCGAAAAGAAATTGCCCGTTATCAGCACGAAGCCGATAACGGGCATTACCTTTATGCATATACAAGCTCTGTTAGGATGACTTCCTCCGCGCGGTTGCGGATAGAGTTTCGGCGGCGGACCCATTCCATCTGATTAGCGGCTTTGAGGGCTTCGGTGACGCCCTCCTGTTTCATCAGGGCTTTCTCGATGATCTCCAGCCGGTCATTGCAGGAACGGTCGATCTCGACAAGATGCTTCCAGAGAGTCCCATCGGTCATCATACAGGTGTACAGGGCGCGACGGTGTTCCTTCAAGTATTGTTTCCGCATTCGTCCATATTTGCCGACCTGATAGTCCTCTGCATCAGGAGGCAGGGACAGATTCGGGAGAAGATAATCTCCCTCCCGGCGGTATGTACCGCCCATTTGTTCAAAAATTGATTTCATGAGCAAGGCTCTCCTTTCTGTGATATAATGCTGTGCAGTTAGAGGTCTGCGCCTGTTTTTCGCTCCTTTCCTATAACTGCAACGCTATTCACCACAAATGAGCCGCAGTCATATGTATTAGGTAGCAGAAACTACCCTTTACATATTAGCTCTTGTTGCGGGATTCTCTTTTTTCTCAAATCTGGAATCGCTGTAACCGTTCTCTGTAAATTCACCGTTTTCACTGCTTCCGCCCTTTAAATCCGCTTTGATCGTAGCTGCAACCTTTTCCGGGCTGCCAAGTTCGCTGATGACTTCCGCTTCGTGCTCCTCTCCGGCATCCTCAAAATAATCGGTATAATACTGCAGCGCTGCTTCCCGCTCATCTACAGGAATGCCGGTGAGCAATCTTTCAAGTTTTTCCATAAATTCGTTTCGATTCATGCCGTAACACCTCCCTCAAATATCTCGTTAATCTTACTGGAATAATTCTTCCACTCTATTCTGTATAAATTCAGCTGAGCCATTCCTTTTTCTGTTACTTTGTAGTATCTCCTGTTTCTCCCATCAAACTGCCTGTCATATACTTCCAGACATTCGTCTTTCTGCAGCCGTCTGAGCACAGGGTATAGTGTAGATTCCGATACTTCAATAACCCGGCGGACATCCTGGGTTATCTTATAACCATACGTCCCTTCTTTCTCCCGTGATACAACTGCAAGCACAATTGCATCCAGCAGTGCTGCTCCGGTGTTAAATACCATGTTATCACTCCTTTTTATAATATTATGATACTGTTAATATTATGAAATTGTTAATATTACTATTTCATCAATATTATTAACTTTTCTATATTATACGATATATAATATCACCTGTCAACCATTATTGTATTCTTTCGGGGGAATTTTTGGGATGGTATGGGGACGCCGCGGGAACCGGACATAGGGGTGGTGGAGGCGGGGTATGGCTGTAAGATGCAGTAAAGTAAAATAGAACGAAAACCGGGGCAGCCTGGACACATCACCCGAAGCCCTTATGGGGGCTTCGCGCGCTGGGTCCAGGGATTCTTTTGATTCGGTATCAAAAGAATCACCCCGGTTTTCGTTCTATTTTACTTAACTGCCTCTAACAGCCATCCCCATGCTTCCGCCCCCCCTATGTCCGGTTCCCGCGGCTGGCTCATCCGATCGGGAAAAAATTTTGTGGGAGGTATTGGGGGCGCAGTGGATGGAGAATGGCGGTTGCGTTTAGTGCTGGGAGGAGATAGTTTTTTAGGTATGCTATTTATGCTGCACTGCTCCAATATATTACTATTCCCGCTGCCTGCAGCATCATAATGCAGGGGATTCCGATTCGGAATAGGGGTTTTCTTGTTTTGTGATGGAAGATCTGCATACCTAGCAGCGCTCCCGGGGATCCGCCAAGCAGCGCCAGGAGGATCAGGGTTTTTTCCGGGATCCTCCATTTGTTTTTTTGCGCCCTTCTTTTATCATCCCCATAGGTAAGGAATGCGATGACGTTTATGATGATGATTGCTGTTGTAATATAAGGATAGTTCATGGCACACTCCTTCTTTATTTTTATACTTGTATCTCTTTTTCCAGTGTGAAGGAATAGATGATTTTTTCCTTTACTTTTTTTCCCAGAAGCTGTTCCAGCGCCTGGGCATAGTAGTCCAGCTGGGCATGATATTTTTCCTGCAGCTCACGGGCTGTTTTTACTTTGTCTGTTTTGTAATCCAGTACGACCAGCTCTCCGGCTTCCTCGAAGTATACATCGATGATACCCTGTACCAGGATCGTCTCTTCAGTGGCTTGGCCGGGGTAGATTTCACGGGCGTCCACTCCCAGAACGAATGGCTGTTCTTTTTTCAGCTGGCGATTCCGGGCCGCATTGTGCATACGCAGTCCACTCTCACAGTGTAAAAAGGCCAGTATGTCCGGAATGCGGATGCATTCTGCCATCTCGTCCGACAGTTTTCCCTCCGCCTGCAGGTCGGTAATTTCTTTTTCCAGAGTATCCGCATCGTAATCCAGGGAAAAGTCCAGTAATTCCAGTAGTTTATGATATGCACTTCCCCTGGATGCCCCCGTAAGCTCGGCTGATTCCTTGAGAAATTCCGGAAGAAGCGGCACGATATCCGGTTCTTCGTATAATTCTTCTCCCGATTCCTCCGAGAGATAGGCACGCTTTTTCAGCTCGGATACCGTGAATTTAAGCTTTAGTTTCTGCTCCTGCCCATAGGGATACGTATACTCCAGCTGTTCGGGCAGTCTCTCATGAAGTGCTTTGTGATAGATATGTTCCGTGTTCCAGTGCTCCAGGACATCTCTCGCCAGGCTTTCTGCCTGCTGTTCCACCGTATCTGCGGCGGCGGTGTCCAGACAGTCTGTAATCGCAACTTCCAGCGGGACCTCGTCCGTAATCCGTGGAATCAGCGGGAGTATCCAGTCCAAATAGGTGCGCGCACCAGAAAGCACATAATACGGCAGGGGCAGGGTCTTACCGCCTGCAGCCTGCTCTGCCCGATATTGCTCAAGCACTTCTCCGGCATGGGGCAGCCCACCCGTCATGATCAGCTTTTCCTTTGCTCTGGTTAGGGCCACATAGAGTACCCGCAGTTCCTCCCCCAGATTTTCTCTGGTAATCTCTTCCTGGATTACCTTCTTTAATATAGTAGAAATCCTGGTTCTTTTTTCCAGATTAATTGCGTCTATACCAACGCCCCACTCCGGATGTATTACGATACTTCCTTTTACATCCTGGGTATTGAACTGTTTCCCCATACCGCATACAAATACAATGGGAAATTCCAGGCCCTTACTCTTGTGGATCGTCATAATCCGCACCGTATCAGACTGTTCATCGGCTATATTGGCTTCCCCAAAGTCAACATCGTACTTCTTCAGCTGTTCAATGTAGCGTACAAAGTTAAAGAGCCCTTTATAGCTCGTGCCTTCAAATGCAGATGCCTTTTCCACCAGCATTTCCACATTTGCTTCACGCTGCGCCCCGCCCGGCATGGATGCGATATAAAGGCCGTAGCCCGTATCTTCGATAATCTTCCAGAGCAGATCATGTATTGCAGTATAAGGAACCATTTCCCGGAAATATTCCAATTTTTCCAGAAATGCCTGCAGAAGCTTTCGGAGATCTCCGCCTTGCTCTTCGGCATGTGCATACTCCAGGACTGCCTCATAATAGGGAAGTTCCGGATATGCATTGCGGATGTCCGCCAGCTGCTGCGCGTTCAGCCCTGCAAACGGGGAGGTCAGTACAGCCGTCAGCGGCAGCTCCTGCATGAAATTATCCAGAATTCTTAAGTAATCCAGCAGGACGCTCACCTCATAAGTTTCAAAATATCCTTCGCGGCTGCCGGCATAGGCGGGAATCCCTTCCTCCCCCAGCACTGCCGCGAAGACATCGGCCCATCCCTTGATGCTTCTGGTCAGAATCACCATATCTTTATACCGGGGCGCCCGGTAAGTTCCGGATGCTTTGTCCAGAACCCGGCCGCTTAGCAGAAGTTCTTTTATACGGCGTGCTACAGCACGGGCCTCCCTCTCTCTGCCGGATTCTCCGGTTGTCCCGGCAGCCACAGTTCCCGAAGCCGGTTTTTCCCCTGTTTCTGCCCCGGGATCCTGTCCCGGTCCTTGCCCTGATTTTGAATTATTTTCTCTGGCCACGCCGTCATCAGACGTATCTACCAGGATCAGCTCCGCCCGATTAATACTCCTTTTCTGCCCGTCCAGCTGCGGTTCAAAGGAAGCTCCTGGATAGAGCGCAGCCTGCTCGTCATAACAGATGCCGCCCAGCTCCCTGCGCATGATCTGTTCAAAGATAAAGTTGACGCTCCCAAGCACTTCCTCCCTGCTCCGGAAATTCTTATGCAGGTCAATCCGCTGCCGGTCGCTATCCTCCTGGCTGTATGTCTCATATTTTTCCATAAACAGTTCCGGCCTGGAAAGGCGGAACCTGTAGATGCTCTGCTTTACATCCCCCACCATGAAAATGTTATTTCTGCCCTTGCTTACCGTAGACACGCTGGTCAAAATAGCTTCCTGTATCAGGTTGCTGTCCTGGTACTCATCGATCATAACTTCCAAAAACTGTTCCTGATATTCCGCTGCCGCAAGTGAAGGCACAAGCCTTCCCTCTTCTTCAATAGTCAGAATCCGCAGGGCAAATTGTTCCATATCGCTGAAGTCTATCATATTTTTGCTCTGCTTTTTCCGGGAAAATGCTTCGGAGAACTGCTTCACCAGATCTGTCAGCACCTGCATGGAATCCGCAGATTCCTCCATGTCTTTCAGGATTTCTTCCGGCGCTTCATAGAAGTACATTGCGGTAATATCCTTCATCATTTTCTTGACTTTTTCACGCAGAGCTTTCACCTGATCCCTTTTATCCACATCCACAGAATCATCTTTCTTTGCTGAAAGACGCTTCCACGCAATACCCTGCACGACTTCGTGCATCCCAGCAAAAGACTCCTGATTCAAAAGATTTTCCAGGCCTGCGCTGTCAGATTCCAGCATCTCCCCATACATATAAGGACCATCGGGCAGCCCGCACAGGCGCAGACCTTCCTCCAGGATCAGCAGCATGTCCCCTGTTTTCTGACGGACCAGTACTTTCACGCGCTCCATGCAGGCCGGCTCCGTACTGGCGCCGTCACCCTGCCCGGTCCGGTAACTCCTTACACATGCATCCAGCCATAGTTCCGGCTGTGGATAACTTCTGGAATAATCATATAGCTTTAAGATAATCTCTTCGATTTTTTTATCATTTCTGCCCGTGCCGAACTTCTCTACAAACTCGAGAAACGAAGTCTCCGCATTTATATAGCATGCTTCTAATAATTCATCGAGAACATCCTGTCTGAGGAGCTTTAGTTCTCCCTCCTCAGCGATGCGGAAACTCGGGTCAATATCCAGGATATGAAAATGCTCCCGTATTACGGACAGACAGAAGCTGTGAATGGTTGTGATCTGCGCGCTGTGGATCAAGGTTGCCTGCCGCTGCAGGTGTACGTCTTCCGGGCGTTCCTCCAGCGCCTGCTCGATCGCCCCGCGGATACGTTCCTTCATCTCCGCAGCTGCCGCCTCTGTGAATGTCACGATCAGAAGCCGGTCCACATCTACAGGTTTCTCCGGATCTGTCAGCATCCGGATGATACGCTCAACAAGAACCGCCGTTTTTCCGGAGCCTGCTGCTGCCGAGACCAGAATATTCCGCTCTCTCAAATCAATAACTTTCTGCTGTTCACTGGTCCATCTCACGTCCATTTTCCCGCTGCTCCTTTCCGTCCTGTCTCATTCTCTCTACCGCTTCTTCCCTGTCCAGCTTTTCCATTTTCCGATATTCACATCCCTCAACGCGTACATCAAAGCCGCAGATATCCCGGTACGCACAGTAATCACAGCCCGTCTCTCCCCCCAGTTCATAGGGCAGGGCCTGTGCCTCCCCGGACAGGATTCTTCTCTTAAGCTCCTGCTCTTTTCTTTTTGTGTAAACCAGAAGCGTATGAAAATCTTCCGGAGCAAGCACTCTGGAATACCGGTTCAGGCTTCCGTCTTTATTCTTCCCTACCGGAATTAAATTTGATGTTCCCGACAGCCCCCTTTCCAGGTGCTGGATCACTGCCTCATCCGCATTGACAAGGCCGTCCAGTTTCAGTTCCTTCAGAAGTTTTTCCTGCAGGACCGCTTCATTTTTCTCCTTCTCCACGATCGGATCCTTCATGCGGTAATAAAAGATGCCGGCAGGCAGAATTTCCCGCCCGGGATACTTTCTTTGTTCTATGTCCATGGCCGCATTCAAATACACGGGCAGCTGCATCTGCAGCCCGTGATAAAATGCAGTAATGTCAAAGCTTTTAGAGCCGGTTTTATAATCCGTTACTTTTACATAGATTTTTTCTTCGTCCTCGCAGGTATCAATCCGGTCAATCTTCCCGCTGCCAAACTTCATCTCATAACCGCTCGGCACAAAATCCCCCTTTTTCAGCTGCTCTGTCAGAGCCCACACCGACCGGTGGATCAGCTTTTTAATACGGGTGATCATATATTCATTGCGCGCTGTACTGTAAAGAACCGTGTTGCCATAATCCACAATACTTTCCTCCACGCTTTCCTCGATCAGTTCTGCACGCATGTCTTCCGGCATTTCCGTCCACAAGACCTGGTTCATCTCTGCTTTTTTGGCAAAACGTTCCATTGACTGGTGGGCAATATTTCCCAGATCCATAGCCTCAAACTGATATGCTTCCCTGTCAGAAAGGCGCAGTCCATAGTTCAGAAAATGCGCATATGCACAGGAGGCGAACCGCTCCAGCCGGGTTACGCTGAAGCGGGAGGTATCCCCGTACATCAGTCCCGCAGACGCCGGGGAAAGGCGCTCCGGTTTTTTTACAAAGAAAGCGGCATCCAGTACTTTTCCGGTTTCTTCTCCGTGCTTCACATACCAGGTATAAAGTTCCTTCCACTCATCAGTCACCCCTGCCGCCCGGTCCCGCAGGCCCCGGATAAGATGGTCCACAGCGGTCCTGCCCGTCAGCTCCATATCCGCAACGCCTTTCATTTCTTCATCCACGATTTTAAGCTGCGGGTAGAGACGCCGTATATCCTGTACAAGGTAAGCCGGCCGGAGCGTTTTTCCCTCGGCTGATACCCTGCTGAATGAAATGGACAGATAGTCCGTCGGCTTTGTCAGGTTCATGTACAAGTAAAATTTCTGAATATAGGTTTTTTCTTTTGCTCCCGGGGAAAGACTGAGTTTCCGGCTGGCAAAATGCTCCCGGTCCCGTTCGGACAAAAGACCTCCCTGCCCAAGATTACCGGGAAGCAGTGTATCATTCGCCCCTACAAAAAAAAGAGCCTTGATATCCTTCAGACGGGTTCTCTCCACATCCCCGATAACCACCTGGTCCAGGCTCGGCGGAATTACCCCCACCTTGGCCTCCTCAAGCCCGGCATCCAGCAGTTCGCAGTATTCCTTCAGTGATATTCTTTCCTCCCCCAGCAGCTCAACGAATTTATCAAACAGTTCTATTGTAATACGGTAGACCTGGGCATATTCCTTAGCAAGTGCCAGTTCTCCCTGCTCCTGAAAACGGTTCTCCATCTCTTTGAGGCGGATCTGCGCCTGCTGCTCCGCAAGAAAATTATATACTGCTTCCGTCACGTCTTTTACCGTTTTGTTCCTCTGCTTCAGTACAGATACAAGAGAATCCAGCTGTTCTACAAAACGAACTCTCAGGCCGTTTAGCTCAGCAAGCGCGCTTTCCTCCATTCCAGCGGTACGCCGCACCCAGACAGACTGCCATTTTTTATAGCCTTTCAGCCCCAGGGCCAGCACATAATTTTCCATCCGGTCAATTTCCCGGCGGGTAAATCCTGCAAGCCCCGTCCTGAGATACCGGAAGACGCTCTCATAGGAAAAACTCTGCTCCGCCATTGCGAGAAGGCTCCTCAAATATTCTACAAAGGCATTCAGCAGAATACTCTTTTTATGGTCCATGAATATCGGAATATCATACGTGTCACAAGCTTTCTCCAGACAGGCCGCGTAAGCGTTCATATCGCTCGCAATCACCGCAATGTCCCGGTATCTGAGGTCTTTTTCCCGCACCAGATACCGGATCTGTGATGCCACATATTCTGATTCCTGTTTCGGATTACGCGTGATATGGACGGAAAGGACCTCCTGTGCCTTATCATACTGATTTTTGGAATACCGAAACAGCTCCGCTTCCAAAAATCCCAGCACCTCGTTCTCTTTAAACCGGTAAAACGGCCGCTCATACAGGCAGACCGCATCCTCAACCTCAACCCGGTTCTCCCGGGCGGTACGCACAAGGCTTGTCACCATCTGACGGCTCAGGGCAAACAGCTGATAGGGATGGCTGTACACATAGGGATCCTCCCGCGAATCCATCACCGCCGTGACGGCGACTGTTCTGCATACCCTCATCAGTTCCCCCAGCAGCTTATTCTGTACCGGAGTAAAGCCGGTGAATCCATCCAGCACCACGACACTGTGTCTCAGCAGTTCCGAATGGGGCACCGCTCCGCTCAGCACGTCCAGCAGCTCTTCCTTTGTGATATACTTGTCCGCAAGATAATTTTCAAATCCCTCGTATACCTTGCGGATATCCTGCAGCTTATAATAAAGATAGCTCTCCGGTTCCAGCCCTTCCATAAACTCATCCAGCTTTTCAAACCCGATCCCATACTGGGTGAACTCCGAGATCACTGACTTCACCTCGCTGATATAGCCCTGCTTCTTCAGATTTCCGCGCAGCACCTTCAGCTCGTTTTCATAGTCCCCCGCAATTTTACGCAGAATCAGATTCTTTCCCTCATCATCCAGAACCCGCTTCGTATCCTGCCCGGTCTCCTCAAAGATCCGGTGCGCCAGCCGCCCGAAGCTCAGAACATCAATATTCATGATTCCATGCCGGGGATGCAGTGTACACAGATCCTTCTGCGTCTGCATCGTAAACTGCTCGGGCACCAGTACCAGATAATTTAGGTCCGGGTGATTCATAGAATCTTCAATCACCTTTTGATATAAGTAATGAGACTTTCCTGAACCGGAATTCCCAAAAATAAATTGTAAAGCCATCCATACCTCCTAATATATAAAAACTTCAAAGGGGTTCGTCCCCTTTGCGGCGGGGTCTGCCCCCTATACATTGATTCCGGCTTTCCTAGCCTGGCTCCCCAGATCCCGGACCGCCAATCTGTACATTTTTCCGTCCTTGATAAAGTGTGTGCCGCACTGTCTGAATTCGAAATGTGTTCCTGCCCTGATGCACTGTTCCCGCAGAGAAAGTATCCATTCATAATCCAGCGGCCGCGCATTTTTGTCGGATTCCCCGCCCGCCACGACCAGCTCCACGCCCTCCAGGTACTGCTCCAGCCGGATACCGCCAATAAGAGGCTGGCAGATGATGTTCTTATGCCTGATAGGAAGAACGGAAAATATGGACAGCCTGGCATCTGCCATCTCTTGATTCTCTATGGTACATCCCACCGTGACATTCTCATAGCCGTCTCCCCAGTCCTTTGGAATACACTGCAGAAACCGTTCAATTCTCTTTGTCAGAAACAAAAAATGCAGATCCTGGCGCTCCCGGATCATATCCCAGCATTCTGCCCGCCATTCATCCGCATCCCCGAGCAAAAAGTCCGACGAAAAACAGACATATACCGTTTGACCCGATTTCATCTTATAATCACCGGACTTCTTCTTCTCGACCGGAGCATAAAAATTGTCCGTCCGCACGACCTGATCCGTATCAACCCCTTTTTTGCTATCTCCTTTATGAATATAACAGTACTTACATCCTTCGCTCTTTCTGTGGCATCCACGCCACGGATTCCACATTGCCATCAATCCGCCTCCCCTTATTCCGACGCCGTCTGCGTCCCCTTCTATGTTCTAGTCACCTCACCTGCGCTCACCGCTTACTCAATGTAACAGTTCAGGCAGGCCTGAACTGGTATCACTCAATACATAGAAAAGCAGCTTTCTGTTCCCATACTATTGACATTTTATTTAGATTTTCAAAGCTAGGACCACCGGAACTCCAGGAATGTCCGAGTTTACACTCCGGATACAGTTCTCTGAATTTCCTGTTTCCATACAGTAATAACCCCTCTTCCTTTTCAACCACGTAAATACATTCGTCCAGGCTGTTCAAAACCGTCTGATACTGCTGCATCTCCTGATTTACTTTTTTTACCTTCTTACTCTGCAGGAAAATGGACAGAACCTGGGATATCAGCGACAGTGTGCTCACCTCTTCCTGCGTCCACAAACGCAGGCCGGTACACTCATCAAATCCGACAAACCCACTGAAAACCTTCTCATCCCAGTAGGCACACTGCAGGGTGGAATGTATTTTCTGTCTGGCCAGCAGCTCTTCCTGTTCAGGTTTCAGGGTATGAATATCACGGCAGTAAAAAATGGAATCTTCCCCAAAAAGCTTCTCATAATCACCATAATCTTTAAACTCAAGATTTTTCAGATTGTCAATCTCCGGCTCAATGCCTTCGCTGCACCACTCATAAGTATTCGTAGTATACTTTCCATCGCTGGTATTTTCAAATACATAGGCCCTGCTTACATCAAATTGTTTCCCTACAACTTCTAAGACCGCATTAACCGCCTGATCCACATTCTCCGCCTGATATAGAATCCGGAATACATACCTGGCCAGATTATCACCGCTTTTAGCATATCTGTTTTCCGATTCAATCGCTGTCTTGGGTGAACTGTATTCCATCATTCCCAGCTCATATGCCTTATTACAGTCATAAATGACATAATGATTCTTCCCCTGACTTTTTGCCTGGTATAAGGCCAGGTCGGCCTTTCTGTACATTTCCTTAAATGTCCGCCCGTCCCTGGGGTAAATCGCTGCCCCGATGCTGCATGTGATACACGCCGGACTTTTCTCCTTCTCAAACAAGTGCCGGAACATGCGCAGAAGATCCTCCGCCTTTTTCTCCGCATCCTTAGGTGTTACAATGTTCTTCATAAAAATGATAAACTCATCTCCACCGATTCTGCCCACAATATCGCTTTCCCGCATCAGTCCCTTCATCCCAGCCGCCATCTCAGCCAGGACGATATCCCCGACCATATGTCCGTTCGTATCATTGATCTGTTTAAAATTATCTGTATCGATCATAAATAATGCGCCCATGGCATTACTGTTTTCCACAATATACCTCTTAATCTGCTTCTCTGTCTCCGCACGGTTATAAATCCCGGTCAAAGAATCTTTCTCCGCAATGTGCTGCAGCGGCTCTATCTTCTTTCTTTCACCCGTAATGTCCAGGCCGATGCTATAGTAAGACGGAATACCGTCCCCGCAGTCTTCCCCACTAACATAACAAAGCGATATGGTCCAGATTCTTTCTGCTTTGGAGCGTGTATATGCCCTTACCTCGAATACAACATGCTCTCCGGACTCTGTCAGATTGCCAGCCAATACGCTTGCACGTTTGAAATCCTCCGGATGCAGATAGGTGCATTGGCTATGGAGCTCCTCTTCAAACTGTTCCCTGGTATATTCGATCATTTCCAGGAAAATGTCATTATACCATAAAATCGAACACAGATCCCGTGCATCCAGCCGTATCATACCCGCGGGAACCAGCCTCAGAATAGCGTCTCGTTCCTGATCCCGTTTTCCACTGTTCTCCATTTTCATCTCTATCTTCTCCTATTCAGCATCTATATGTACCATTGGCTTATCCGCTTGATCATTTTATATATTGCTATTTTACAATCACGGGTATTATTCAATCTCCGTAGGTATATTATAAAGCCTTTATAAAACAATTGCCATAGAAATAATATTTCCAAATCTCTATTGGCACTTCAAAATACACGCAGCAGAAAAAATAAATGAGATTCTGGCCCGTAAATGTATGATACATGAAAAATCCCATCGTTGACTTTTAGATTGATATCTGCTACGATAATTTCAGATTAAAATAACAGATAGGAGATGTTAAGATGAAGAATTTTTTCTGCTAATTTATACCGCATAACAAAATGTGCTGACACGGGGACTTGGTCCGTTTTTTTGTTGTGCAATCGCAGAAAGGTTCATTCATTTGCTTCTCTTCACTTGATAGACAGCAGTCATTGACTCGCATGCTCTCAGCGCGCTCCGTTTAGAGGACTGGCGTTTTAACAGAGTATCTGAACTGCCATATTGGATCAGAAGCCGCAGGAATTAACTTTTCTGCGGCTTTCTTTTTACGTATCCCTGTCCTGCCCGCCGCAGGAGGGGGAGAACATCACATATGTCAGAACACAGATACGGAGGTATGCCTTATGTCAAGAATTCAAATAACAAATTTAACTTTTTCATATGATACAAGCTTTGATCCTATCTTCGAAGATGTTTCTTTTCAGATAGACACAGACTGGAAGCTGGGATTTATCGGCAGAAACGGACGCGGAAAGACCACATTTCTCAATCTTCTGCTTGGGAAATACGACTACAGCGGCACGATTTCAGCCAGTGTAGATTTTGAATATTTTCCCTATCCGGTAGAACATCCGGAGGAAATGACGCTTTCAATCATAGAGGATGTCAATCCCCTTGCAGAGAACTGGCAGATATGCAAAGAACTTAACCTGCTGGACGCTGATCCCGAAATCCTGTACCGCCCCTTTTCTTCCCTCAGCAACGGAGAGCGCACAAAAGTACTTTTAGCGGCACTGTTCTTAAAAGAAAATGCATTTTTACTCATCGATGAGCCCACAAACCATCTGGATATCAGAGCCCGGGAAAAAGTTGCCCGGTACTTGAGCAGCAAAAGCGGCTTTATCCTGGTCTCCCATGACCGTGCCTTTTTGGACGAATGCATAGACCATGTTCTCTCCATCAATAAAGCGGACATCGAGATACAGAAAGGAACCTTTACTTCCTGGTTTGCCAATAAAGAAGCGCAGGATAAAATGGAACTGGAACGCAATGTCCAGCTAAAGCAGGATATTCGGCGCCTGGAGGAGGCTTCCCGGCGAACCGAACGCTGGTCAGATAAAATCGAAGGTACCAAAACCGGAACCCGTATAGCCGGCCTGCGCCCGGACAGAGGCCATATCGGCCGCCAGTCTGCCAAGATGATGAAGCGGTCCAAGTCCACACAAAAGCGGCAGCAAAACGCGATCTCCGAAAAAGAGCATCTCCTGAAAAACATCGAGACAGCCGATGATCTTAAACTCAATCCGCTGCGCTACCACACAAGCGTACTGCTCTCTATGGAAGACATCTGTATCGCCTACAAAGATACGCCCGTCTGCCAGAATATCAATTTCACAGTACGTCAGGGAGACCGCATCTGCCTGAGAGGAAAAAACGGATGCGGCAAGACCAGCCTGATCAGGTTAATCCTGGGGGAGCCTGTTCCATATACCGGCAGCCTGCATCTCGGAAACCAGGTGAAACTATCGTATATCTCCCAGGACACCTCCTGGCTAAAAGGTAACCTCACTGATTTTGCCGCGCAATGGAACCTGGATGAAACCCTATTTAAAACACTCCTGCGAAAACTGGATTTCAGCAGAATACAATTTGAAAAAAACATAGATGAGTACAGCGAGGGCCAAAAAAAGAAAGTCCTGCTCGCCAAAAGCCTCTGTGAACCCGCCCATCTGTTCATCTGGGACGAGCCCATGAACTTCATCGACGTATTCTCCCGTATGCAGATTGAAAACCTTCTGCGGGAATATCAGCCGACAATGATCTTCGTAGAACACGACGAGGCATTCCAAAATAAGGTGGCAACATTGGTGGTGGATCTGGAGGGGGATAAGGGGACGCCTGTCCGGAATGGGGAGGGGTTGCAGACGGGGGCAGCGGATGTTGGCTGGATGCAAGGTGCTTTATTTTTCCGTTATGTATTATGCTATGTTATGTAATACGAACGTCTGCTTTCTGTAAGTGCCTTGTATCCCATACACATCCGCAGCTCCCGCCTATGGGGCGCTTCCGTAAAGGAGGGTTTCTGTCTGCCGGATGCGCCAGCTGTGGGGAATCGTGACAGGGGTCTTTAGGATGCTTCATTATGGCATTACAGCCTCTTCATCAAAATAAAAGCCAACATATGAACTGACAGCAGGACTGCCAGTCCTGCTGTCAAGCCGACTCAAGCGGGAATGCATCCGGCATTCCCGTGTTTGTCGGCGGTGTTCATCATGTTGGCTTTTATTTTGATTAGAGGCTGTTATGCCGTAATGCCGCATCCCAGAGACCCCTGTCACGATTCCCCACAGCGTCCCCATACCAGCCATCCTCTCCTTCACATCCCCCTCTACTCGAACATGGAGAGGACTGCGCTTTTGGGTTTTGCGCCCAAATCTTTTTTTACGACTTTTCCGTCTTTGAATACCATGAGTGTTGGTATGCTCATCACTCCATATTTTTGCGCAATTTCCATCTCTTCATCGATGTTCAGCTTGCACACTTTTGCATCTTCTTTTTCTTCTGCGATTTCTTCTACTACAGGAGCCATCATTTTACATGGGCCGCACCAGTCTGCATAAAAGTCTACCAGTACCGGCTTTTCTGAGTTTACTACCTCCTGCTCGAAATTCTGTGCTGTAAGTTTTATAACTGCCATAATTTGTTTCCTCCTTTAATTTAGATGCTCACTATTTTAGTTGAGTAAGAATTGTTTGCTTTGTTTATATTGTAAGTATAACATGATCTATTATTCTTTCTGTGACATAATCACAAAACAGGCTTCTTATTTATACTTTGCCCAATTTTGCCGCATCCAATACTTCAATGTGGCCGCGTGTAAGTTTTACCAGACCGTCTGTCTGAAATTGTTTTAGCAGCCTGGTCACGACTTCTCTGGCGGTTCCGATATCGCGTGCCAGGGCATCGTGGGTGATTTTGAGGGTATCAGAACCTGCCAGTGAGCGGTGTTCGAGTATTGTATCCGCCAGCCTGGAGGCTACATTGGAGAATACGTACTGGTTAAACAGCCACATGATATCCGAAAATTTTTCAGAAATCATTTCCAGAGTGTAGTCCTTAACCTTCGCGTTCTGCTCGCTGATCTCCCTGTATGCTCCTTTGGGAATTGTACAAATGACAGAACCCTGCTCCAGCTCCATATCCAGTTCGATATCCAGTCCCTTCATCATACATGCCGCGCTCAGGATACTGACGTCTTCATCCACCAGCCTGAACAGCGTAATCTCGCCCCCGCCGGGGGAAGTCACATAGACTCTGGCCTGACCGGATTTGATAATCTGCACACCGGCACATTCCCGTCCTCCATAATGAAGGATTGTGCCTTTCTCATATGTACTTTCTACTACCCGCTGCGCCAGTGCGTCCTGTTCCCTTTTTGTTAAATCATCCCAAAAGGGAAGCGTCCTTTTCAGTAATTCCTTCATAATAAACGGTCCCACCTGTCATATCAAAATTTAGCTGTTTAAAAAATATGTTTGAAAATAATCTCTCTTGATTGCATAATAATTATTTTTATGCTATATTAACAATATAGCAAGAGCAACCGTAAAGGTTGACCTTTGAAAGATTATGTGAGAAATTCCACCCAGTACCTGTCAAAGTAAGAGGGTGGATTTTCTTATGCTAATGGCTCATAAGATAAATAAAGGTCAGCAGTGCAATCAGGAACATTCCAAATTGCATGAGATCCTTAAAATCAAACGGTTTTTTATCCATTTGCACCACCTCCCTTCTATGTAATAAGAACGGGAGGCCAACCACCCTGTTTACGGTTGTTCTTGCAATGATTCTAGCATAAGTCTCATCTCAATATTTATACCTTAATCCAAATATCTTTATATATTATTACATATTTTGCCTTTTAATAATAAACAAAAACTCTTCTTGTAAATTGTTCACTTTCCCCTACAGCATTACTGCACATAAGACGCCACAAATTCCTTCACTTTAGCTGTCACATATCCGCTGCCGCCCTTGCTCTTTACATCTTCTACCATACCGACTGCAAGCACCGGCTTTGCGATATCCTCTGTCGTTCCGCAGACGAACCAGCCTCTTTCTACTCCGTCCGTATCGTCCTGGCTCTCTTTGATTTCCGCAGTACCGGTTTTACCAAGCATCAATACGCCGTCTATTTTTGCGCTTGCTCCCGTGCCGGAAGGATTTTCGATGACCTGGATCAGGTCATTCTTCACCAGTTCAGCCGTCTCCGGCGAAACCACCTTTTCCTTCCATACTTTGCCCTCAGCCTGCTCTTTATACAGAATTGTGGGCTGAAGCATATTTCCGCTGTTCGTAAACATGCTGTACATAGACAGCATATGAACCGGATTCACCAGCAGCTGCCCCTGACCGTAGCCAGTATCCGCAAGCTGGATCTCGGAATCAATATTGTCATCGTCGTCATATGTGGATTCAGAAAGTGTCAGCTCAAACGGCAATTGTTCATCAAATCCCATGTCCTTAAAATACTCACTGATCGTGTCCGCACCTATATCCAGCGCGGCCCTGGCAAAATAAATGTTGTCTGAGTAAACCAGGGCATTTTCCAGATTCACCTCAGAACCATAATCCGTCAGCGTTGTTACGTGATAATCGCCCCAGCTTCCATCCTTCTGCCAGCTTAATCCCACATACCCCATATTGGCATCCGGCTGGATCTTCCCGGATTCCACACCGATAGCGGCTGTTATCGCTTTGAAAGTGGAGCCCGGAACCCATGACGTATTAAATCGATTGGTCAACGGCTTATTTTCATCGTTATTCAGTTCCTCCCAGCGCTTCTCGGACATGCCCATGATAAATTCGTTGGGATCATATCCAGGTGTACTCACCAATGCCAGTATTTCTCCTGTCCTGGGATTCATGGCTGCAGCTGTGCCCGGATCTGATGCAAACTGTTCATACGCTGTTGACTGCAGCCCGGCATCCACTGTTACCTGAACATCCTTCCCATTCTCCGCCGGTTTCAGGGCCAGCGTTTCGATCTCCGTCCCCTCTTCGTTCACGATCACAATGCTGCATCCGTCAACGGCTTTAAGTTCATCCTCCAGGGCCCTTTCCAGGCCTGACTTTCCAATCACACTATTCTCATGATACCCCTTTTGTCCCAAATCTTCAAGTTCTTCCGCAGTCACGGCCTGCACATATCCCGTAAGCTGGCCTGCTGCCGCGCCAAGCGGATATACCCGCTCCTCCTTATCATTAATCATGATTCCCGGTATCTGCAAAAGCTCTTGTTCGGCAGGGTCATTTTTGGCAAGTTCTTTCACCGGTACAAACGAATCGTCCTGCACATAAGAAGCGCTCAGTCTTTCATTGATATTATCCTCAGTCATCCCCAGGATTTCCGCAATTTTCTTCACGGATCCCGCTTTGTCTTCCCCCAGTTTGCCCGGGACGATTCCCACTTCCGATACAATCCCCTGGCCGGCAAGCATCTGGCCGTTCCTGTCCAGTATGGATCCCCGTGCTGCGGTCTGGGTGCTGATCTGCACTTTATAACCATCCTGCAAAGAGGGAAATATCAGAGTAGAGTCCCAGACAATCCGGTAATCCTTCCCCTCTTTTACAAACTGCATCTTATTATCAAATGTAAGTTCATCTGCCAGAGTATCCATTGCAGTTGAGTAAGAAAGCACTGCCTTCTTCTTGCCTTCTTTATAATCAGGCTCTCCCTGAACAGTCACCTTTATGTCTTTTGCCTCTATTCCCTCGTAAATATTCTGGTTCCGCGCCGTAAAATCTTCCTGGGAAATGTCTTTTTTTGTGTCCTCACTCAGCAGCTGATACATCTCTTTATACTTGCCCTCGTTCAGCAGAGAAAAATACTGCCCGGCTGCATCCTGGGGCGTTGTCTTAACCCGAAGAAGCCACCATGCCAAAACCCCAGCCAGTACCAGCAGAACAATTGCTGCCGCCACTGCCAAAATGATCTTCTTGTTCCCCTGTTTTTGCCTTCTTTTCCTGCGCCTGTATGCTTTTCTGTCTGCCAATATCAATTCCCTGCCTTTCTGTGAACCCTTTATGATCCTCTACTGCTTAATGAATACACATCACCTACTTCTTAATATTACATTTGTAATCCTGCCCTGTCAATATCTTTTCAAAGAGGCTTCTTCCTCCTTTGCACCCCTTAGCATAATTTTCTAAATGGGACTGTCCGTAGTTTTTGGTAAGTCATCATATATTATAAAAACAGCAGGATTCCCGGTGCTGTTCCCCTGAAACCCTGCTGTTTATTTTATTACGCTTCATCAATCGCTTTCCCGATATCATGGCGCATGTATTTATTTTCAAATTTTACCCATTCAGTTGCGGCATAGGCGTTGGCCCTTGCCTCTTTGAGATCTTTTCCTTTTGCCGTTATTCCCAGCACGCGTCCGCCGTTAGTAACGATCTTATCTCCGTCGAACTTTGTCCCTGCATGGAAGCAGTAATACCCCTCATGCTTTTTGAACTCTTCCAACCCGGTAACCTCGAATCCCTTGTCATACTGAACCGGATATCCATCCGAAGCCAGCACAACGCATACTGCCGCATTGTCCTCAAACTGAAGATCAATCTGGTCCAATGTACCGTCGATGCAAGCCTCAACTACTTCGATCAGGTCATTCTTCATGCGGGGCAGCACGACCTGGGCTTCCGGATCCCCGAAACGGGCATTGTATTCCAGCACCTTCGGTCCATCCTCCGTCAGCATCAGCCCGAAGAAGATCACGCCTTTGAATGCTCTTCCCTCTGCCGCCATGGCATCTACCGTGGCCTGATAGACATATTTATTACAAAACGCTTCTACTTCCTTTGTGTAAAACGGGCTTGGGGAAAATGTTCCCATGCCGCCGGTATTCAGCCCGGTGTCTCCGTCCCCGGCCCTCTTGTGGTCCTGCGCGGAGGTCATCGTCTTAATGGTCTTTCCGTCAACAAAAGAAAGTACAGATACCTCACGGCCCGTCATGAATTCCTCGATTACCATCTCATTTCCTGCGGAGCCGAACTTCTTATCCAGCATGATGGTCTTCACGCCTTCCTTCGCCTCCTCCAGGGTATTGCAAATCAGAACGCCCTTACCAAGCGCCAGCCCATCCGCCTTCAGGACGATCGGAAACTTTGCTGTTTCCAGATAAGTAAGCGCCTTGTCCGGATCTGTAAAGTTCTCGTAACCTGCTGTCGGTATGTTATATTTCTTCATCAGATCTTTTGAAAATGCTTTGGAGCCTTCCAGAATTGCCGCATTTTTACGCGGCCCGAATGTACGGATTCCAGCGGCTTCCAGTTCATCCACAAGACCGCCCACCAGCGGGTCGTCCATGCCCACGATCACAAGGTCAATCTCTGCCTCCTTCGCAAAAGCTGTCAGCTTGTCAAATTCCATGGCTCCGATATCCACACACTCTGCATACTCCGCAATTCCTGCGTTTCCGGGTGCACAGTACATCTTTTCCACCTTGCTGCTCTTTGCCGCACTTGCCGCAATCGCATGTTCTCTTCCACCGCTTCCTACAATCAATACCTTCATAGCAGCCTCCTCTATTTCGTAATTACTGTTTTTCCGTCCACAACTCTTACTTTATCATTGGCAATCAAATCGATCGCCATGGGCAGGATCTTCCACTCTGCCTGTTCCATCACTCTGCGCTGCAGAACCTCCGGGGTGTCCCCCTGCTCTACTTCTACCGCCTTCTGCAGGATGATCGGCCCCGTATCCGTCCCTTCATCCACAAAATGCACCGTTGCACCGACCACTTTTACGCCGCGCTCCAGGGCCGCTTCATGTACCTTCAGCCCATAATATCCTTTTCCGCAGAAAGCCGGTATCAGAGACGGATGAATGTTGATCATGCGGTTCTTATATTTTGCAGTCATAGCCGGAGGTATCACAACCAGAAATCCGGCCAATACAATCAGGTCGGGCTCATATGAATCCACAGCCTCCAAAAGCTTTGCATTGAACACCTCTCTGGATTCGTAATCTTTTGGGGATATGCAGCAGGCGCTGATCCCATTCGCACGGGCGCGCTCCAGCGCACGGGCATTTTTATTATTGCTGACCACGCCCACGATCTCCGTATTCGATATGGCGCCGCCTTTGACGCCGTCGATCACCGCCTGCAGATTGGTTCCGCCGCCTGACACCAGAACAACGATCTTTAGCATAAGGTAACTCCTTTTTCTCCGGCTTCGATCCTGCCGACTACATACGGATCTTCTCCGGCAGCCTTAATGGCCTCCATAGTCTTATCCACATCTTTCTCGTCCACTGCCATGATCATGCCGAGTCCCATATTAAACGTGTTGTACATCATCTGCTCTTCAATCTCGCCGTCCACGGATAACATATGAAAGATCGGCGGAATCGGATAGCTGTCCTTTCGGATTACCGCACGGGTATCATCCTTGAGCATACGCGGAACATTCTCGTAAAATCCGCCGCCTGTAATATGGCTGCATGCCTTAATGGTTACCCCTGCTTCTTTGATGCTGCGCAGTGCCTTTACATAGATCTTTGTCGGTACAAGGAGCGCTTCTCCCAATGTCTTTCCAAGGCTGTCATAATATGTATCCAGCGCCTCTCTCTTCATGTTAAATACATTTCTCACAAGGGAGAATCCATTGCTGTGAACACCTGAGGATGCCATGCCGATCAGCACGTCCCCGGCCTTCAGGTCTTTGCCTGTAATCAGGTCTTTTTCATCTACAATACCCACTGCAAATCCAGCCAGGTCATACTCATCTACCGGATAGAAGCCCGGCATCTCCGCCGTCTCCCCGCCGATCAGGGCCGCATTGGACTGCTTGCATCCCTCTGCAACACCGCTGACGATGGTTGCAATCTTCTCCGGTTCATTCTTGCCGCATGCAATGTAATCCAGGAAGAATAAGGGCTCCCCTCCCGCACAGGCAATATCATTGACACACATTGCCACGCAGTCAATGCCGACTGTGTCATGTTTATCTAAAATAAAAGCCAGCTTCAGCTTTGTACCTACACCGTCTGTGCCAGATACCAGTGTGGGCTTCACCATATTTTTAAACTTCTCCAGGGAAAATGCGCCTGAGAACCCGCCCAGATTCGTCAGTACCTCTGATCTCATGGTCTCCTGCACATGCTTTTTCATGAGTTCCACTGACTTGTAGCCAGCTTCTATATCAACGCCTGCGTTCTTATAATCCATATTATTTCTCTCCAATCTGCCGCTTCTATTTATTTTCAAGGTATGCTTCGTATCCGATTTCTTCCAGTTTGGCTGCCTTTCCCTGCACAGTCTCCTTCATCTCAACGGAGTATGCTTTCAACTTCTCCAGAAGCGCCTCGTCCGAAGTAGCCAGGATCTTGGCTGCCAGGATTGCTGCATTCATTCCGCCGTCGATTGCCACAGTCGCAACCGGAATTCCCGGCGGCATCTGTACGATTGAAAACAGAGCGTCCTCTCCAGCCAGGTTCTTCCCAGACATCGGCACGCCTACGACCGGCATCGGGAACAGCGCTGCGCACATCCCCGGAAGGTGTGCCGCCATACCTGCTCCTGCAATGATTACCTTTATTCCTTTACCCTCTGCGGCCTTTGCCCACTCGAAAAATACATCCGGCTCGCGGTGTGCTGAGATAATGGTCATCTCGTAATCAATTCCCAGCTTCTCCAGCATACTTGCAGCCTTACTCATAACCTTCAGGTCAGAGTCGCTTCCCATTACTATTCCTACTTTTGGCATGTCTCTTCCACCTTTCTCATTTTGTACGCTTCCGTATCTGTTCCATCCGAGCAGATACGCTCTTTAATTAAAGGGCTCGTTGAGAGCCTCTGTTCCTTCAAGTACGAACCTGCCATCCTTCAATAGTATAATATTATTTCCTTCTTTTGTCACTACACTTATTTCTTCTAACTCTTCATAAGGTATGGTTATATCTGTGTGGCACTGGAAATATGCCTTTGCCACGTCTTCTTTTCTCAGTATAGAGACGGTGTTGTCTTTTGCCACGATTTCCTTGCCGTTTGGATTGTACACCCGGATGTCCTCGCTCCAACTGTAACAGGTGTCCCCAACTGCAAAGTGAGGACCCATTTTTTCTGCAATCAGTATGGGCATTTTGTCTTCAATCCCGTACTTCTTCGCCGCCACATACGCCGTTGTGTTGGTGCCGATTGCGAATTCTCCGAGGGGCAGGGTTTTGTGGTTATGGAGAATATTTTCATAGATATACGTTCTGTTATCTTCCTCTTGCTCAAAGTTCGTGCATGTGTAATCTGTTATCATACCGTCTTTGAATGTAATCTTCAGGTTCGAATACTGCAGTTCATTCAGATAGACGCATCCCACATGCAGGACACCGTTTGTTCCCTCCAGTACCGGTGAGGTAAATACCTCCCCGACCGGAATATTGACATCGGCCACACAGTTCTCGAATAAGGTTTCCTTCTCCGGGTCTGCCAGGCGTCGCAGCTGCACTGTCAGATCCGTCTGGTTCTCTCCTTTTCCAAGAATGCGAACACACTCGCCCTGATCCAGGGCATCAATCATAACCTGCTGGACTTTTTCATAAAGCCCGGCATCCAGTGTGTTGATGCGGATCACTTCATCAAAAATGGCCGCATAATCCTCCCCGATCTCGGGAACCGGATAAGCAATAATGGTAAAACTTCTCTCTTCCCCTTTGATATACTGGTTTGTCATCTGCCCTGACCTGCTGTCAAAGTGAAGGGCCAGGGATCGCTGTGCCTCACTGCAGCTTACGGCCTCCGGCTTCGCCTTTGGAGAAAATGGCTTCTCTCCGAAGATTTCCATCACGGCCGGGCCTGCAAACTGTGCGGCCTGCTCTTTATTCTTTTCATAAGTATTTCTAATGACATCCAGCTTCCGCTCGATGTAGCGCTTGTCCATAAATAATGCCTGATCATGGCGGTGGTCGTATTCATACTGCTTGTTGGCAATGGCCCCGCAGTACCCGATCTTCAGATGCTCCCTCTTGGTTATAACACTGGAGGATGCCCGGTAAATCACCGGCTTAAGCCCCATTTTTGCAAAATTTTCAATGGCAAGCTTCACGACCTTTTCGAATCCGAGAGAATAGCGGATATTGACCACTGATTTTATGGACAGATCCTTTCCGGTGTTGATGAATCCGACACGGTACCCCTCCGTATACACATCCGCCATCTTCCGCAGAGTCTCCTCGGGCAGCCCGTTCAGGTGCCTGGCTGTTCCGAGCTCATTTTCCGTAATATATTCTCCAAAGCGGTACAGATACCTCTCGTCATCCAGATCCGCCCCCATTATGATATCCGCCGCAAAGGAATAACAGGGACAAATCTGCTCCTCAATCCGGTCAGCCAAAAATACGTCACAGTAATCGCTGGCATACCAATAAATCATGTCTTTCAGCGTCTTATATTCCGGCAGTTCCTCAGCTTCAAAACTATTATAGATTTCAATAAACAGTTCATTCTGTATGGTCAGATAATCCAGGCGGTTCTCAAAAACAAAAGGTATTCCGCCCCGCAGCTCTGTGTACAGAAGACTCAATAACTGCCCGTATTCTTCTCCCAGCTTCTTTACCGCATATGCCGGATCCGCATAGCTGTGCCCGTAATTCTCCTCCAGAATATCCGCGTACAGAGTCTGGTTGATATCCTGCATCTGCCTGAGGCTTAAATGCTCCCACTCTCCACTTTCGATCAGCTGCCGGACGTCCTCCAGCTGAAGTAGGAATGCCGCTGTACTTTGAAAAAAGGGCTGGAAAGCCCCACCAACCGATTCTTCCACGGCCATCCTTCTGATCCTGTCTATTGTAAGCTCATGCCGTTCTCCGAACTCACTGTTTCTTTCTGCCTGCCATTCTTTCTCTTCCATATTACATTAGACCTCCTAAAAATATCGCTGCCAGGCCCAGCAGAATTACGATATTTCCCGCCATGCCTGCTTTACAGGTTATATAACGCTTTTCTCGTTCCCGCATTCCTTTTACCGATGCCCGGATTCCAAGCGCCGCCAGCACGATAGAGACAATGCCCATTCCTCCGATCAGCCCGAATGTATTGCCGCGCATGACAAACGCCGCCAGAATGCAGATCAGAAGGATCGCAAGCGCGCTCCCCGCATAGACGCAGGAATAGATCCCCATACGGGAGTGCTTAAACTTGGCCTGCCCGTATTTTCTGGAACCCCGCTTCTTGCGGTTCTTTTCCTTTTCCTTCTGTCTGTCTTTAGTACTTTTTGCCATGCCCATAATGTCTTCTCCTTATCGTATTGCAAATTGAGAACAAAATATATCCCAGCACGCCGCCAATCGTGTTCAGCAGAAGATCATCCACATCAAAGCTGCCTACCTTAGTCAAAAGCTGGAAAACCTCCACGCACAGGCTCAGTCCAAAACTGTAAAACAATGTCATAAAAAAACCTCTGGCCCTGCTTGCCATGGAAATAAAAAACCCGAAAGGCATGAATATAAGAATATTTCCGAATAAATTAGTGAATACCGCGAAGGCTCCCAATTCTTCCCGGTATTCGATGAATCGCTTTATCTCTTTGAATAGTACTAAATTATACTGGTATTCCCTTGAAACACCAGTCCGCCCGTACCAGTCTGAAAAGATCAGAAAATAAAGGAGAAAGAAAATGTAAAGAACAAACAACACTTTCCCCAGGGTACGGATCTTTTTTACTTGTTTCTGGCTCAAAATTTTACCCCTTTAATTTACTGAGTATTCTCGGTTAAAATGTAATCTGATTCTTGTTTTTCAGAAGGCGGGCGCCGTTAATAATAGAAATAATCCCCGCTGCCACTCCTGTCACAATCATAATGATCCCCAGCACGATGCTCCCCACACCTGCGCTTTGCATAGTCTTGTAGGCTTTTTCCATAATGCTACCTCCTTACTTTACGCGGTAGTGTCAAGTTTCACTACCTTTTTTTATTGTTAAACCTTGATTTTATGGGAGTTTGCAATAAAAAGAGCATTGACCTCCCTTTTTCTGGTATAATGTCAATCGCCAAACCAACCTTAAACCAAGGAGACAATGCTCATGGACATTATACTGTATTTACTTC
>NZ_WKZK01000050.1:616-40006 GCF_009680135.1 Eubacterium sp. BIOML-A2 | reverse complement strand
CAGCTTCTTCGCGAAGTGTCAGGACATTTCACCAGCAGACATTGCCCCGCCAGCTCCCGGACTCACCTCGTCATTCGTGTCCGCCATCCGTCAATGAGTCTAAAGCTCGTTAACTAACTCTCAATTTGTTGTTTTTGTATACAGAATTCTGTGGTACAATAGAAAAGATGAAAAACTTTAAAGGAACAAGAGAGAAATGGAGGGCTATATGGAAAGTAAGAAAATCATTCAGGTAGAAGAAAAAGTACCGTTTAAGATGCTGGTGCCCCTGAGCATTCAGCATATGTTTGCTATGTTCGGGGCATCTGTTCTGGTTCCATTTATATTTGGAATCAATCCGGCAATAGTACTATTTATGAACGGTATCGGAACACTGTTATTTATCTTAATTACAAAGGGGAAAGCACCGGCTTATCTTGGCTCCAGCTTTGCATTCCTGGCACCGGCGGGAATTGTTATCAGCAAATGGGGCTATAATTATGCGCTGGGCGGCTTTGTGGTCGTGGGCTTCTTTGGCTGTATCCTGGCTCTGATTATTTATAAATTCGGTTCGGACTGGATCGACGTTGTGCTGCCCCCGGCAGCTATGGGCCCTGTAGTGGCCCTGATCGGACTGGAGCTGGCAGGAACGGCGGCCTCAAACGCAGGACTGCAGGATGAGGTCATTAATCCCAAAAATGTTATCGTATTCCTGGCAACTCTGCTGACGGCCGTGATCGGATCTGTGGTATTTAGAAAATTTCTGTCTGTTATACCGATTCTGGTTGCAATCATTGTGGGCTATGTGGCCGCTCTGCTCTGTGGCATCGTGGACTTTACCGAGGTCGGCGCCGCAACCTGGCTGGCCATCCCTAATTTCGCAGCCCCAAAATTCAAATGGGAGGCAATCGTGATTATTCTGCCCGTGCTTCTGGTCATCGCATCGGAGCATATCGGGCATCAGATTGTAACGAGTAAGGTTGTGGGCAGGGATCTCTTAAAGGATCCCGGACTTCACCGCTCTCTTTTTGCGGATAACTTTTCAACAATGATTTCGGGCTTTATCGGTTCCGTGCCCACCACAACATACGGGGAAAATATCGGCGTTATGGCAATCACCAAAGTATACAGTGTCTATGTCATAGGAGGAGCGGCAGTGCTCTCCATCGTGTGTTCCTTCATTGGGAAAATGACCACACTGATCAGTACCATTCCAGGTCCGGTAATCGGAGGGATTTCTTTCCTGCTGTATGGCATGATCGGCGCGTCCGGTATCCGTATTCTGGTAGAGGCGCAAGTAGATTACGGAAAATCCAGAAATATGGCAATGACATCCGTGATTTTCGTAACAGGACTTTCCGGTATATCCGTTCAGTTTGGAAGCATCCAGCTGTCAGGAATGGTTCTTGCCTGCGTCGTGGGTATGCTGATGGGGCTGATGTTCTTTATCCTGGACAAGCTGAAACTGACAAACGACAGAGAGGAAGCCTAGCCTGAAAATTCATTGCTGCAATATGTCTAATATTTTATTTTATCAGCACGCTAGAAAATTATAAATGACATATAGAAAAAGAAGTTCTGATATGCGGGGGGCCGCCTTATCAGAACTTCTTTTCCTTACATGTATAATAAGCCTCGTAGAATGCTTCTTTTTACAGTTTTTGTTCCTGCATCTTCATCGCGCGTACTTTAAGCGGCAGTCCGAACAGGTTAATGAATCCTTCCGCATCGTGATGATCGTATAATTCTCCGGTTGTAAAGCTTGCCAGTGATTCGCTGTACAGTGAATATGGAGAAGTTGTGCCAGCTTTGATGATATTTCCTTTATATAGTTTAAACTTTACTTCGCCGGTTACATACTGCTGCGTTACATCCACAAAAGCCTGTATTGCTTCGCGAAGAGGGGTAAACCATTTCCCTTCATATACGATCTGGGCAAATTTGTTACCCATGTCTTTTTTAACTTCATAGGTGGCACGATCCAGTACGAGTTCCTCCAGCTGGTCATGAGCCTCCATCAGGATCGTTCCGCCGGGAGTCTCATAAACACCGCGTGACTTCATACCGACTACACGGTTCTCTACGATATCTACAATGCCGATACCATGCTTTCCGCCGAGAACGTTAAGCTCTGTAATAATGTCGGACACCTTCATCTCTTTTCCATTCAGGCTCTTCGGTACGCCTGCCTCAAATGTCATTGTCACATATTCCCCTTCATCCGGTGCTTTTTCCGGGGAAACACCCAATACTAAAAGGTCGTCATAGTTAGGCTCGTTGGCCGGGTCTTCCAGTTCCAGTCCTTCGTGGCTGATGTGCCATAAATTCCTGTCACGGCTGTAACTGTGTTTTGCATCGAACGGAAGATCAATTCCATGCTGATGGCAGTATTCGATTTCATCTTCACGGGACTGCATGGTCCAGACGTCTGTCATACGCCATGGTGCGATGATCTTAAGATCCGGAGCAAGTGCCTTGATCCCAAGCTCAAAACGGATCTGGTCGTTGCCTTTTCCGGTTGCGCCGTGGCAGATAGCGGTAGCCCCTTCCTTGCGCGCAATCTCGACAAGCCTCTTTGCGATAACAGGACGAGCCATGGAAGTTCCAAGTAAATACTTATTCTCGTATACGGCGCCCGCCTTGACGCACGGCATAATATATTCGTCACAGAATTCATCGATGATGTTCTCTATGTATAATTTAGAAGCGCCTGATAACTTAGATCTTTCTTCCAGTCCGTCCAGTTCTTCTCCCTGACCGCAGTCGATACAGCAGCAGATAACTTCATAATCAAAATTCTCTTTTAACCAAGGTATGATTGCGGTAGTGTCGAGCCCGCCTGAATACGCTAATACAACTTTTTCTTTACTCATTTCATTTGCCTCCTAATGTATCTTGTTATATTATTGTTCACTTAATTTTTGTGATGCCCTTGTTTAAGCTAAAACATACTATACACCATATTTTATAATTATGCAATAGAAAACGGAAAAAAATTAAATATATACACTGAATACAAATAAATATACATTAAACTGATATAAATATGCATATTTTATGCATGACATGCCTTTCTGGAGCATGAAAATGAATATATTTATTTGTAACCTTTTTCAGCAACTGAAGGTCTAACTAATGTAAAATAAAAAAGAATGTGGGAAGTCTTCTTTACCGGAAAGGAAAAGGTGAACAGATGGATGAAGAGATGAGGAGCTCAAAGCTTGCGAAAAAGGCGGTGCGGGGAAATGCCGATGCCTATGGGCAGCTGATAACGAAATATCAGGAATATCTGTATAAAATGGCTTTTCTCTACATGAAAAATCAGCAGGATGCTCTTGATGTGGTGGGAACTACTATATTAAAGGGGTTTCAGAACATTAAAACACTGAAGAATCCGGAATGGTTTAAAACATGGATAACCAGAATTCTAATTAATACAGCAAATGATGAGTTGAAAAAGATTGTTTACTTCAGTGATATAGAGGAAGTCCGGATATCAAAACGGGATAAGGGTGTATCATTGGATGAAAAGTGCGACCTGGAAAATGCCGTGAACCGTTTGCCGGAAAAATACAGGGTGGTTATAATCCTGAAGTATTATAGCGGATTTTCTGTAAATGAAATTGCATACGCCATAGAGGCACCGGTGGGAACGGTAAAGGCTTATTTGAGCAGAGGACGTGATGAGTTGAAAAAATATTTAAAGGAGGATTATTTGTATGCAGATCACATTTAACAACATTGAAGTGCCGGAAGAAGAGTTGAAAGCTGTAGTAGAGAAAAATATGGAACAGATACAGAAACAGTGCCGTAGAAAAAAAGTCCGGAGAATCCTGACAGGATGCAGTGCTGCTGTGATTCTGGCCGCGGCAGGCATAGGCTTTTGTGCTATGAATCCGGTTCTGGCGGAACAGATTCCACTGATTGGACATTTATTTGAAAGGGTGGAAGATAAGCAGATATACTCTGGAGAACTCAGCAAGGATGCGGAGCCGGTCCGCGATTATGTCAGCGAGTCCGGCGGGATCAAGATGACTTTATCAGAAATATACTGCAATACAGAAGCAATCAATATATCGGTGCTGGTCGAATCCGAAGCGCCGTTTTCGGAAATCAAACATGATGCAGACCAGACCGCCGGGGACAAGACAATCAGCTATCAGTATCTGGATCTGGCAGAGAATTTTGACTTCATGCCGGAGGGGCTGCAGGATTCCGTACAAGTGAACGGGGAGTATCTGGACGACCATACTTTTGCCGGTGCTTTCAGAATTGATTTTAAACTGGGAGACCTGAGCCAAGTAGTAATACCCGATACCTTCCATCTGGATCTATCAGTAAGCGCAATTCATATACTGAGCAATTCACTTGAAAAAGAGGCCAGCCATCTGTCCGGGGACACACCCTGGGAATTTTCCGTAGACGTATCTAAGGATAGTGACCAGACCGTGACAAAAGAAATCAATCAATACGCGCCAAATGGTTCGGGAATCGCAACGGTTTCGAAAACGCCATATGAAATCATACTCAATGGCATATTCAGTGAAGAACATAAAGTAACTGATGAACGGCTGCAGCTGGTTATTCTGGACGCAGACGGAAAATATATGCCGGACAAAGGCGGATTTATGTTGCCGATTAATGGCCATAACGTATCAAAAATAACAGTATATTACTATCCAGCGGCATCCGAGGAAGAATTCGTGGCAATCCAGGAACGGTACCGCGATGATGACTTCGAACAATTCATAAAAACCAAATCAACCTTCCAAATTCAAGTTGATTTTCAGGAGTGAGTGTGTGTGATTGGAAGTGGCGACGTTCCCGATATAAGGGTGCTTGGAGGCATGGAATGGCTGGAGTATGGTAAAAAAGAGGGAAAACAGGGGCAGCCCTGTTTTTCCTCTTTCTTACCATACTCCAATTTGGCAGAGGTGATCTTCTAAACAAAATTAACTGACGGTTAACTTTATTCATAGAAATTAACAAGCGATCTGTTGTGGGAGTGTAGTTGTTCTGCTATGCTATAGGAGAAATAGGAAATACTATATTAATGAAAGTTTAGTTGTAGGAGGCGGATATGAAAATACACGATGTGATCCGGAGTAAGAGGAAGGAAATGGGGCTGACGCAGGAGGAGCTTGCCAGGTATATTGGGGTATCGGCTCCGGCGGTGAATAAATGGGAAAAGGGGCTGAGTTATCCGGATATAACGCTGCTTCCTGTTTTGGCGGCATACTTTAATCTTAGTGTCGATGATCTGATTGGGTATGAGCCTCAATTGGTGAAGGAGGATATTAAGAAGCTGTACCGCAGGCTTGCGGACAGATTTGTAAATGATCCATTTGAGGAGGTTAAGGCAGAGTGCGATGGATATATCAAAAAGTATTATTCCTGTTTCCCGCTGCTTTTGCAGATGGCAATTCTTTTAATGAATCATTATCACCTGGCGGAAAAACCACAGGAGGTTATGAATGATATCACGGAACTGCTGGATCGCATAACTGAGGAGAGCAAGGATGTACATCTCGCCAAGAATGCGGCAATGCTGAAATGTGGCTGCCATCTTATGGAGAGACAGCCGGAGGAGATTCTGGATATACTGGGGGAAGAGATTCTGCCGGTTTCACAGGAAGCGGAAATGCAGGCACAGGCATATCAGTTAAGGGGAAACCTGGATAAAGCTGCGCAGGCTGTACAGATTTCGATGTACCAGCATTTGCTGTATCTGATCGGCGATGCATCCATGCATATTGCATGGCAGCAGGAAGCGTCCGGGAAAACGGAAGAGATCATAAGGCGTACATTGGCAGTAGCAGACATATTCCATATGGATTATCTGCATTTTAACACCATTGTCCAGGTGTACCTTGCATCCGCCCAGTATTACTGTATTACAGCAAACCCGGAAGAAGCCGTAAAAATGCTGGAACGCTATACCGACTGTGTGTATATGCAGGAAACACCGATCAAATTACATGGAGATGACTATTTTGATAAAGTGGACGGCTGGCTGTCAGATCTTGCGCTTGGAAAAGATGCTCCCCGAGGTGATGCGGCCATCCGACAGAGCATTTATCAGGCAGTAGAGGCAAACCCATTGTTTTCATGCCTGAGTGATAATCCACATTATAAGCGGATTATGAAAAGACTGGAGGAATTCAGCAGGGGCAGATGATAAAGGGCTGGAGACGGCCTTAAGACGGTAACTGTGCAGTACCTCGCTTTTGGCAGGCAGCGGGGGAGATTAAGACAGTTCATGAGTATCATGGTGTCTTGGTTTTGTAGCGGCATGGACAGGAAGAACGAAGAATAACAACAAAAAAGGAGTAAAAAGATGAATACTTTATATGAATATTTTCCGATTTTGCTTCCGGTGATTATTATAGAACTGATTTTAATGGTGACGGCTCTGATTCATGTGCTGCGCCATCCAAATTACCGGTTTGGCAATCGGGTGGTCTGGATCGTAATCGTGGTGTTTATTCAGATTGCGGGTCCTATTGTTTATTTCTTATTTGGAAGAGGGGATGACGAATGAATGTACTGGAAATTAACGGCTTGAAGAAAAAATTTGGTTCCCATCAGGTTCTCGGAGGATTATCAATTGCAGTGCCGGAACACTCGGTTTTTGGATTTCTGGGCAAAAACGGAGCGGGAAAAACTACTACGATGAAAATCGTGCTTGGCCTGCTGCAATCGGACGGCGGAGAGGTTCGTGTGCTTGGAGAAAAGTCTGTATATGGGGAGAACGCGGCAAACCGTTTTATCGGGTATCTTCCTGATGTTCCGGAATTCTACAGCTATATGACGCCAGTGGAATACTTAAGACTTTGTGGACAAATAACCGGGATGAAAGAGAAACAGATCCGGCTCAAGACAGAAGAACTTCTGGAGCTTGTAGGTCTGAAGGGCGTTAAAAAGAGAATCGGCGGATTTTCCAGGGGCATGAAGCAGCGTCTTGGAATCGCCCAGGCTTTGTTCAACGAGCCGAAGCTGCTGATCTGTGATGAACCGACGTCTGCACTGGATCCGGTTGGACGGCGGGAAGTGCTGGATATTATGGAGCAGGTCCAAGACAAGACGACCGTAATCTTTTCTACCCATGTACTGACGGATGTCGAAAGAATCTGCGATAGGGTAGCAGTCTTGAACAACGGAAGGACAGTCATGGAAGGCAGGTTGGATGAAATACGGGAAATGCACCGTAAAAATGCGCTGCTGATCGAATTTGAGAGAAAAGAAAGTCTGCAGAGGTTTACACATGAGACAGCTTTCAAAAAACTGCTTGCTTCGTCAAGGCAGGAGGGCAGTCAGATTATCATAGAGGCGGCAGACATTGAGCAGGCCGAGTCCGAGCTCATCCGAGGGCTGAATGAGACCCAGATCATGCCCTCCAGGATGGAAATATTGGAGCCGTCATTGGAAGGACTGTTTATGGAGGCAATACAATGAAAGCATATATGGCATTTACGAGAAAAGAATTTACAGAGTTTACAAGAACATATAAACTGATGATTCTGGGCCTGGTATTTTTATTTTTTGGAATCATGAGCCCTCTGGCAGCAAAATACATGCCTGAAATCATCAGTGAGTTTATGCCTGCCGGGATGGAGATTGCACTTACCACCCCAACGGCGCTGGACGCCTGGATGCAGTTCTTCAAAAACGTATCACAGCTGGGCCTGTTGGTGGCAGTCATTCTCTTTGGAGGCATCATGTCCTCAGAGTATTCCAGGGGCACACTAATCCACATGCTGACAAAAGGCCTGCCCAGAAGAACCGTAGTCCTGGCAAAGTTCACGGCAGCGTCCCTGCTCTGGACCGCAGCCTATCTGCTGTGTTTTGGAACAGCTTATGGATACACATGGTACTACTGGAGGGCCGATGCCGGCATGGAAGGCCTCTATGTGGCCATTGCAGCGACATGGCTGTACGGAATCTTCCTGCTGTCCATAACAATCCTGGGCAGCGTCCTGTTCAGGAATTCCTACGGATGCCTCCTGTTTACAGGAATAGCAGTTGTTCTCCAGATCCTGCTGAACATGATCCCAAAGATAAAAGAATTCAACCCTATGGAACTAATCACAGAAGGGACACCGCTGCTGCAGGGACAGGTCGAGTCTACCCTCTTTCTGAAACCCACGGTCGTGGGATGCATAGGAACCCTCATCTGTGTCACACTGTCCTGTATCATATTCAATAAGAAGAAGCTTTAGACGGAGTAAGCGGTTTTTACTCGAATGGGGGCGCTGCGAGGAATCGCGACAGGGCTCTTTTGGATACGGAATTGAGGTGTAACAGCTGCTAATCAAAATAAAAGCAAACATATGAATTGACCGCAGGCCCGGTGGCTCTGCGGTCTGTGTACTTTTTTGGATGATGCGGCTGTTACACCGCAAAAGACACTTCTAAAAAAGCCCTATCACGATTCTTTACAGTTGGACTCATTCAATCGGGAGAAATAATGATCCCCGCCTGGAAAGCTGATAACAGCGGATCCGAACCGGATTCTCAGCCATTTTTATCCTCCTTTTCCATTTTAAAGGATGGAAAAAGGGAAGGAGACGTAGTATAATCTGTTTATCTATATTTTTTTATATATTAAACAAGATTAGCGGCAGTGGCGGGCGGAGAAAAAATCGGTATCGCCCATTGACATAAGGCCAATTTACGCATCTATATAAGATGCTGTCGTACTCTGCGAAATTACCGAGAGTAGATTGAAACAAGGAGACTGGAAGATGATTTTTTTTAATTCTGACTACACGGAAGGTGCTCATCCAAAGGTGATGGACAGGCTTTTAGAGACAAATTTGGTGCAGACGGATGGGTATGGGGAAGATCCGTACTGCATGCGGGCAAGGGAGATTATACGGAGGCTTTGTGGGAATGATACACTGGATGTTCATTTTCTGGTTGGGGGGACACAGACGAATCTTACTGTTATTTCGGCTGCACTGCGGCCGCATCAGGGGGTTCTGGCGGCGGAAACCGGGCATGTTAATGTGCATGAGACAGGGGCAATTGAATCCTGCGGGCATAAAGTGCTGGCGATTCCCTCAGCGGATGGGAAGATTACGGCACAGCAGGTGGAGGAGGCCTATAAAGGGCATATAGAAGATGACAGTTTCGAACATTGTGTCCAGCCTAAGATGGTATATATCTCTAATCCAACGGAAATGGGTACGCTGTATACAAGAGCGGAGCTGGAACTCCTGGCCGGTGTGTGCAGGAAGAATGGGCTGTATTTGTATATGGATGGGGCAAGATTAGGATACGGGCTTTCTGCTGCAGGCAATGAACTGGATCTGAAAACGATTGCCGGGCTGTGCGATGTATTTTACATTGGAGGAACAAAAGTGGGCGCTTTGTTCGGAGAAGCCGTGGTGATTGCCAACCCGGGCCTGAAGGAGGATTTCCGCTACATTATGAAACAGAAGGGTGCGCTGCTGGCAAAGGGCAGACTTTTGGGATTGCAGTTCCAGGCGCTTCTGGAAGACGGACTCTATTTTACAATCGGAAAGCGGGCTAACGAACTGGCGGACGAGATACGCAATGCCTGCAGGAGTGCTGGGTACCCGTTTCTGGTTGAAAATACAACCAATCAGGTGTTTGCGGTCATGCCGGATGAGAAGCTGGAACAATTGAAAGAGAAGTATGTTTTTTGTTATCAGCAGAGGATAGACGATACGCACAGTGCCGTCAGGTTCTGCACCAGCTGGGCAACAATACCGGAGAACGTGAGAGCGCTTGCGGATGATATTTCAGGAAAAGGAGAATAAGGATGAAAGAGACAGATAATACAAAAGTATGGACCCGGAAGGAGATTATTCATGAGATTCTGGAATACTCGAAGGTGATTATTTTTGCCGTCGCGTTTTCTTTTCTGCTGAATAAGACTTTGATTACCAATGCGCAGGTTACATCTGGATCTATGGAGAATACGGTGATGACCGGAAGCCGTGTGTTTGTCAACCGCCAGGCTTATCTGTTCCAGGAACCGCAGAGAGGCGACATCATTTCTTTTTACTATCCGGATGATGGGGAGACGGAGTATATGAAGCGGATTGTCGGATTGCCGGGAGAAAAGATTGAGGGCAGAGACGGCGCCGTTTATATCGATGGGGTTATGTTGGAAGAACCCTATATACGGGAAGTATCCTATGAGGATTTTGGCCCCTATGAGATCCCGAAGGACACTTATTTTAAGATGGGGGATCACCGCACCAATTCCTGGGATTCCAGATACTGGCTGAACAAGTTCCTTCACAGAGACGCTATCATTGGAAAAGCGGAATTTGAATACTATCCTGAGATAAAATCATTTCACTGATAGAAAAACTTGGCGTTCCGACTGGAAAACTGCCGCAGGTGGGCAGATAAATAAGAGCTTTGATGCGGAAAGGAAATAGTATGCAGGTATACTTTGATACATCTATCGGGCTGTCAAAAAAGGGAAGACCATGTAAGGTCCGGCAGGATACAGATGCTGTATTTACAGAGGGGGGACTGACGCGCTGTGTCCCCACAGTATACTGCTTTAAACAGGGGATTATTTTTGACATTCTCACGGTAGTAGAAGAGACGGACATGGTTGAATATTTTGAAAAATATAAAGGCTGGGAGAAAATAGCAGATTCGCTCTCCGATACGCAGGTACAGAAGATCATGCAGGAGAATCCGTATCAGAATGTGGCCATAAAGGGAATCTGGCTGAATGGAGAAAAGGAACAGGATATATCCTTTAGCAGTACGGGATATCTGCCTTTAGTCCGGGAGGAAAAGTCACGCAGCATGATCCGGGTAATCAGGGAGGCTTATTCCGATTATCTGGCAGAGGGAGCGTGTTTTTTCTGTCAGCGTGTTTGTGTAAAGACAAAGCAGGATTTCACTGCCTGCACACTAAGCAGTATCAGGCTGGAGGTGGACAGGAAGCATAAGATCTTTGTTCTGGACGAGGAGACGTCGACGGCTCCGGGAGAGGAGGGGTGTATGCAGTTCATCCACCCCCTGACCCATGTCAGACACAGGGTCTATATTTATGATGCAAAGAAACTGGATGCTCCGGGAGTATTCGACGGCAGGCTGGAATATTCCCTTGCAACGGCAGAGATCGCACCCGGTTTGGGAAAAGATGAGCAGCTGAAGTTTGGCGCATCAATGTCCTGTATAGCTTCAGATAAGAAGAAAGAAGCGGTGTCCATTGTCGGCGGCCAGTCCGGGCCGGTATCCGTATTTTTTGCCGGCAGGAAGACGGAACAGAAAAGCCGGTACGGTGGTGATATGCAGCCCTGCTTTTCTAAGCCTTACTGGAAAGAGGAACGGGAATCCATGTCCGGCAAATTCTGCTTAACAGGGCTGGAATGCCTTGTGGAAGAAGAGCAGATTATTGATCTGTTCCCGGACGAGCGGCCTGACGGTCAGGCAAGAAGAGGAGGAAGCGTATGAAAGTATTAGCGGTTATCGATATGCAGAATGATTTTATAGCCGGCGCACTGGGAACTGCGGAGGCGCAGGCCATCGTGCCTAAAGTGGCAGAGAAGATCAGGGGATTTGAAGGCAGGGTTCTGGCAACCAGAGATACCCACGAGGAGGAGTATCTGAACACGCAGGAAGGGGAAAAGCTTCCGGTGGTACATTGTATCCGGAATTCACCAGGCTGGCAGATCCATCCGGAGATCGCCGCGCTGCTCACGGAGCAGCCGATTGATAAGCCAACATTCGGTAGCGTAGGGCTGGGGCAGCTGCTGTCAGCTTATCATATATACCAGGAACCTATAGAGAGTATTACACTGATCGGTGTCTGCACAGATATCTGCGTGATATCCAATGCACTCCTCTTAAAGGCATACATGCCCGATGTTCCGGTGATCGTGGACGCATCCTGTTGTGCCGGGGTGACGCCGGATACGCACAGGCAGGCGCTGGAGGCTATGAAGGTGTGCCAGATCGATATCGTCAATGAATAGATGATTAATGAAAAGAAATGATAAGGAGAACCTGAATATGAACAATTTTCAATATTATACCCCAACTAAGGTTGTGTTTGGCCGGGGGACGGAGGAAGAGACAGGAAATCTGATCCAGGCATATGGATGCACAAAGGTTCTTGTGCATTACGGCAGCGGGAGCGTGAAGAGGACAGGACTGCTGGAACGGATCTGCCGGTCTCTCGAGAAGGCTGGGATCGCATATACTATGCTGGGAGGCGTCGTACCTAACCCACACTTATCCCTTATATATGAAGGGATCGAACTGTGCAAAAAGGAAGGGGTTGACTTTATTCTGGCCGTAGGAGGCGGAAGCGTAATTGATTCGGCAAAGGCGATCGGATATGGTGTAGCGAATGAGGGGGATGTATGGGATTTTTATGACAGGAAGAGACAGGCGGAGGCGTGCCTGGCCGTAGGAGCCGTCCTCACCATTGCAGCGGCCGGATCGGAGATGAGCGACTCCTCCGTCATAACAAATGAAGAAGGCTGGATAAAACGGGGGTACAGCAGTCCTTACAGCAGGCCGCGCTTTGCAGTGATGAACCCGGAGCTGACAATGACGCTGCCGGAGTATCAGACCATGAGCGGCTGCGTAGATATCATGATGCATACGATGGAGCGCTATCTGAACCGCGCGGTGAATATGGATTTGACGGACGGCATCAGCGAACATTTGCTGCGCACGGTTATGAAACATGCAGCTATTCTTCAGAAGGATCCGGAGAATTATGAGTCTAGGGCGGAGGTCATGTGGGCGGGGAGCCTTTCCCACAATGGGCTGACTGGCTGCGGTACGGACGGCGGTGACTGGGCCTCCCACCAGATCGAGCATGAACTGGGCGGCATGTTTGACGTTGCACATGGCGCCGGACTGGCAGCAGTGTGGGGCAGCTGGGCAAGGTACGTTGTATCGGAAAGACCCGGGCGGTTTGCAAAGCTTGCCGTAAATGTTATGGGAGCGGCTGACTGCGGAGACGATATGCAGACGGCTTTAAAGGGAATTGAGGCTATGGAGGCATTTTACCGTTCTATAAATATGCCTGCGTCTCTGAAGGAACTGGGGATAGACCCGACCGACGCACAGATGAAGGAGATGGCAGAAAAGTGTTGTTTCTGGGGGCGGCGGACCGTGGGATGCTTGAAGGCGCTGCATGCAGAAGATGTTTATAAGATATATAAAGAAGCACGGGTACGTAAATAATGTAACAGTCCAGGCGGCAAGCCCGAACTGTTACGCATCCAGCTTATTGAAATCCGCCTGCGGCAAAGTGTGCTGTGCGCCAGTGGCGCGCGTTTAGCACGGACCGAAGCGGAGACCTGGATGCCTGCAACTACCATGTTTTCGTACGGTCTGCGCAGCAAATGCGCAGACCTGTCTGTAGTGTTATCAAATAATATAACAATGAAAGAAGGCAGGAGGATTGAGATGGGCAGATCAAGAAAAATCGTACTTTGGATCTTAAGTGTTCTGAGCGGAGTGGGGATTGTAATCAGCGCGATCTGTATCTGGCTGCAGAATAAATTAAATGCCGCTGTGTCTGTGATTGGCAGATCCGATGATCCGACGAGTATTTTTATAGCCGGAAGCGCACGGGATTTCACCGTTGTATATATGGCAGCGATTTTATTAATCCTGGTGACTGCCCTTACCTTCTGTCTGATTGGCGGGATTCCTATATGGGACAGAACAGAAGTCTTTTTTACGATGGATATGGGCGAGTTTGCAAGGGCGGAGAGGATACTAAGCGGCCATAAGATCCGTTACCGTTCAAAGATTGTGCGCCACACCACCAGGAATAATCAGATGTTGGGGAGAATCGGAGAAAATGAAAACTGCAACGCGACTTATGCAGTGTACACAGAAAAAAAGAATGCGGAGGAGGCAAAATACCATTTGAGTCAGGAAATGGGCCGTCAGGAGTAAATGGGAACTAGTCATATTTTAGCAGAAGAGATTGCCTGTGCGAGACAGGATGAGATGCCGGTTGAAAACCGGAGTTATATAGATGAGACAGTGACAGGAGCGGATATACACAAAGTAGAATTTGTGGCAGTAAAATTTGAAAGGTGCAGGTTTGTAGAATGCGACTTTACGGGGGCGGGCTTTTATCAGGCCCGCCTGGAAAAATGTGATTTTTCCAACTGTATATTCAGCGGAAGTTATTGGAAAGATACTAAGATTATCGAATGCAAAGGTAACGGCAGCAGATTTGACCTTGCTGTCTTTAAGAAAACAGGCTTACAGGATACACAGCTGAACATGGCTAATTTCGGGCAGAGCCTTTGGGAGAGCTGCTTTGCTCAGACGTGCAGTTTCCGGGAGGCTTTTTTTCGGAGGTCAAACTAAAGAAGACCGGCTTTTCCAAATGTGATTTCACAAAGGTTGATTTTTTCAGAACCGGACTCAAGGGGATTGATTTTTCCGACAGTACCATTGAGGGCATCATGGTATCGGATAGTTACCGGGAAGTAGCAGGTATGAAGATCAACATGTTCCAGGCAGTGGAGATAGCAAAGCTGCTGGGCGTAAAGATTGTATAACCAAAAGGTATTCCGTGTAGCAGTTCAGGCCTGCCTGAACTGTTACGCATCCAGCTCATTAAAATTCGCCTGCAGCATAACTGCAGAACATGAAATAGCTGCAGAATAAGATATAACAGAGGAGCAAAGAGAGATGAAGATAGACCGACTGATTGGAATTTTATCCATCCTGCTCCAGCAGGAGAAGGTAACGGCCCCTTATCTGGCGGAAAAGTTTGAGGTATCCAGGCGGACGATCAACCGGGATATTGAGGCGCTGTGCCAGGCGGGCATTCCGCTTGTAACGACACAGGGAAGCGGGGGCGGTATCTCCATTATGGATGGGTACCGGATTGACAGGACGCTGCTTACTTCCTCGGATATGCAGGCCATTCTGGCCGGACTGAGAAGCTTGGATAGTGTGGCCGGAAGCAGCAGGTACCAGCAGCTGATGGAGAAACTGTCCGTGGGCAATTCAAGCGTGCTGAAATCAAATCAGCATATCGTGATTGATCTGTCCTCCTGGTATAAGGTGTCTCTGGCCCCGAAGATCGAACTGATCCAGTCTGCGATTGACAGAAAAGAGAAGATCCAGTTTGATTATTATGGCCCGGGCGGCGACAGCACCAGAGAAATTGAGCCGTATCTGCTTGTCTTTCAGTGGGCGTCCTGGTATGTCTGGGGATACTGCCTTGACAGGGAGGATTACCGGATGTTTAAGTTGAATCGGATACTGGAATTAAGAACCACAGGAGAGCGGTTCGAAGGGCGCAGCCTGCCTGAGTTCAGGATTGAGAATGAGGCGGTTTTTCCGGCACAGCTCCAGGTGAAGGCACTGTTTGACCCGTCCATGAAGTGGCGCCTGATTGAAGAATATGGGATCGACAGCTTCCAGGTGCAGCCCGACGGAATGCTGCTTTTTCAGTTTGGCTTTATGGATCAGGAAAGCGTGTTTGGCTGGCTTTTGAGCTTTGGAGACAGGGCTCAGCTTCTGGAACCGGTCGGACTCCGCAGGAAAATGCAGGAAATGCTTGGGAGAATGGCTGAAAAATATCGGGATTAAATGAAAATCAAATATGACATATAGGTGTCATGTTCCCTATGGTAAACTCTTATTATCAATAAAAGGAAAGAGGAAGATAATCATGGAATATGAAATCTTAGATATGAAAGAAAAGATAGCAGCAGGACTGGCTGCCAGAACGAACAATGCGTCTCCAGATATGGGAAACGTGATCGGAGGGCTCTGGCAGCGTTTTTATGGGGAAGGAATCTATAACATGATTCCGGGAAAAACGGATGGCAAGGCACTGGGGATTTATTCAGAATATGAGGCTGATGAAAAGGGAGATTATACAATCACGGTGGCCTGTGAAACCGACGGGACAGGGGAATTGCCGGAGGGGACATTGGTTACTGTCATTCCGGCCGGGAAGTATGCCAGATTCATTGTAAAAGGAGAACTGCACGAGGCAGTGGCAAAGTTTTGGCAGAAGCTATGGGAAATAGATCTGCCCAGGACCTATGTCTGTGATTATGAGGAATACCAGAATAGTGATATGGAGCAGGCTGAAATTCATATGTATATAGGAGTGAAATAAAATGGCATCCAGTTTGGAATACGTAGAATATGTGGCCGGACAGATTGGCCAAGCAGGAAATATAAGTTATAAAAAGCTGTTTGGAGAGTATGGCCTTTGGTGCGACGGCAAATTTTTCGGGACAGTGGAGGACAACCAGTTTTATGTCAAGATGACGCAGGCGGGGCACGAAATGCTGCCGGACGCAGAGCCTGCTGCTCCGCACGGCGGAACTCCGGGGATGTACCTGGTGGAAGATCTGGAGGATACTCGGTTTTTAAAAGAGCTGGTCAGTAGAACCTGTGAGGAGCTGCCCGAACCAAGGAAAAAGACGGCAGGAAAGAAGGCGAAGAATCATGGATAAAGTAGATTATAAGAAATCCGAGAAAGAATTGTATTATCCGAAGAAAACCCCTTCTGTCATAGAGATACCTGAGATGGTATTTATTATGACGGATGGAAAAGGAAATCCGAACACATCGGAGAGTTATGCGCAGGCAATGGAGATTCTGTACGGCCTTTCCTATACGATCAAGATGAGCAAAATGAAGGGAAATCAGCCGGCAGGTTATTTTGAATATGTGGTGCCGCCGCTGGAAGGCCTGTGGAGTGTGGAAGGAGCAGAATTCGACGGATTGAATATCACGGACAAAGACAAGTTCTGCTGGACCTCCATGATACGACAGCCTGAATTTGTGACGGAAGAAGTCTTTGAATGGGCCAGGGGAGAGCTTCAAAAAAAGAAGCCGGAACTGGACTTTTCCAACACCAGGCTGGAACGGTACCGGGAAGGGCTGTGCTGTCAGGTCATGCATCTTGGGCCCTATGATGATGAGCCTGCAACGATCGTAAAGATGGAGGAATATATCCGGGATAACGGATATATTACCGACATTACGGATCAGAGACGTCATCATGAAATCTATCTGGGTGACCCGAGAAAAACAAAACCAGAGAATTTAAAGACGGTAATCCGTCACCCGGTGAGGAAAAAATAGGAAAAATATTTGGGATCTATAACCAGTTAATGATTTTTGTGTTCACCTTGAAAACAGAATAGAGACGGCGATAGACTGGCGTTCATTTAGACTGCCTTCTAGTTTTGGAAACATGAGAAAATCCCTCAAATTCCTTGACAAATCAGGAAATGTGAGTAAAATAAAACAAAACAGGAGTAACTAACATACACACGAATGATTGGAGTTGTAGTGATGAAAGCAAAACATAACAGTCTTGACATCATGAATCAGTTTAATCAGACTCTGCCGCTTGCTGACAGCGTTGTTTTTATGCCGTGCGTTCCAAGTCCCCTTGGGGTATGCGCATAGTATAAAAATGAATAATGACAGTTAAGAGGATATCGTTGTGCTGATCGTTTGATATGGATAGAATGCAAAGGATGGGAGTATGGCAATAAGCTTCCATCCTTTTTCTGTAGAGTGCCTTAGGAGAACCGAATGAGGTTTCCGGGGCGGAAAAGCTTACAGGAAAGCCATCGAACGGGAGAGACGGAAGATATATCCGGCTCTCCTTTTTTATGATATAGGGAATTCCTTTGGAATTTCCTATATCATAAAAACCCTCCGGGGGATGCACACGCTGCGATATGGTAAATAGCCGCAAGGCGGCAACGCGGCGGCGCCAAAGTGTGCAAGCCCCTCTGAAGTGAGGTGGTTGGGGAAATGAGGTGGGATAGCAAACTTTGTTATATATCAGGAACGTGCAGAGCACTCTCAAGAAGGAAAATGAGGAAGGTTAAACGCTATGGATAGAAAAGAAATTTTGCAAAATAAGAAAAGAATTGTAATAAAAGTAGGAACGACTACAATTACGTATGATGAAACTGGTAATATTAATCTTGATAAACTGGAGAAGTTTGTGAGGATACTGATTAACCTGCGCAACAAAGGAAGGGAGGTTATCGTGGTATCTTCCGGTGCAGTTGGAATCGGAAGAAATGTGCTGGGGCTGCAGCAGAAGCCGGAGAGCGAGGCTGCCAAGCAGGCATGCGCGGCGGTCGGGCAGGGAAGACTTATGATGATCTATGAAAAACTGTTTAACGAATACAGCCAGCTGACTGCACAGGTGCTTCTGACAAAGGAATCTATTACCAATGAGGAGTGCCGCAAGAACGCCCGCCAGACATTTGACGAACTGTTCCGTATGAAGGTAGTTCCTATTGTAAATGAAAATGATGCCATATCTGTGGATGAACTGTCATATGGTAACTTTGGAGACAATGACACACTTGCGGCATATGTGGCGAAGCTGGTGGATGCAGATCTGCTCATCCTGATGTCCGATATCGATGGACTTTATACCGATGACCCCAAGAAGAACCCGAATGCAAGATTCATCCATACAGTGGTGGGCATTGATGAGGAACTGGAAAAAATGGCAAAGGGTGCTTCCAATGATATGGGTACCGGCGGAATGGCAACAAAGATCGGAGCCGCAAAGATCGCTACCGCATCCGGTGCGGACATGGTGATCGCCAACGGCAGGAATATTTATACGATCAATGACATTATGGCCGGTAAGAAGATCGGTACCTTATTTTTATCCAGAGAGCACGGGATCGAACTAAAGAATGAATTGGCCCCGGAACGGGCACAATACCGCAGGCAGGCAAAAAAACAGAAGAAAGAGAATCAGAAAGAAGATGAAACAAAATCCATGTATCATATGGAACAGGAGACTATGGGAGTATCAATGAATCTGATAGGAGGCAGTTATGGGCAGTTATATGGAAACATTGGGTAACAGGGCAAAGGCAGCATCCCGGGAGGCAGCAGCGCTGGGAACAAAGGAAAAAAGCCGAGGGCTTCTGTCTGTAGCAGAGGAATTATGCCAGGAGACAGAACGGCTTTTAGAGGAAAATGAAAAAGATGTCAGGGCAGCTGAAGAGAACGGAATGAAAAGTTCTCTGGTTGACCGTCTGCGCTTGACGGAGCAGAGAATTATGGATATGGCGGAAGGGCTGAGACAGATCGCGGCGCTGGAAGATCCGGTTGGTGAGGTGCTCTCTATGAAAAACAGGCCAAACGGCCTGCGTATCGGAAAAAAGAGAGTTCCGCTCGGTGTAATCGGGATTATATATGAATCTCGTCCAAACGTGACTGCTGATGCATTTGGACTGTGTTTTAAAACAGGGAATGCGGTCATACTTCGGGGAGGCAGTGATGCAATCAATTCGAATAAAGCAATCGTACATGCCGTAAAAGAGGGCCTCAGAAAAGAGAAGCTTCCCCAGGATCTGATCCTGTTGGTGGAGGATACAGGCCGGGAGACCGTCTATGAAATGATGAAGCTTCACGGATACATTGATGTGCTGATACCGAGAGGCGGCGCCGGGCTGATTGCCAGCGTCGTGCAGAACAGCACCGTGCCGGTGATAGAGACAGGCACCGGGAATTGTCATATTTATGTAGATGAGTGTGCGGATCTGAACATGGCCACAGACATTATCGAGAATGCAAAAACACAGCGCATGGGTGTATGCAATGCCTGTGAATCGCTAGTCGTCCATGACCATGTGGCAGCCCAGGTGATCCCCATGATCGTAAACCGCTTAAAAATGCACGATGTGGAGATCAGAGGGGATGAGAAAGCATGCGGTTACAGTGCGGATATTATCCCCGCAGATGAGGAAGACTGGGGAACCGAATACCTGGACGCAGTGATTTCCATAAAAGTGGTAAACTCACTGGATGCTGCCATCCGGCATATCAATACTTATAACACAGGTCATTCCGAGTCTATTATAACAGAGTGCTATGACCACGCGCTTAAATTCCAGGATGAAATTGATGCAGCGGCTGTCTATGTAAATGCATCCACCAGATTTACCGATGGGTTTGAATTTGGTTTCGGGGCAGAGATAGGAATCAGTACACAGAAACTGCACGCGAGAGGGCCGATGGGGCTTGAGGCGCTGACAACAACAAAATATATTATATTTGGGAACGGACAGATTAGAAACTAAATCGGGATTTAGTCGGCAAGCTTTAGACTTGTCGACGGATGGGGGACGCTTCATGACAGGGAGGCCGGGGAGGCGCTGGGGCTGTATATGCCGTTGCGATATGCACCCTTGCTGCTAAGTGTTTCTAGAACAGCCGATGCCGGATAGGCGGGTACGCTGAACACATCACGAGAAATCTGATGATTTCCCGCGCTGGGTTCATCAAAAACTTGATTTGGAGATCAAGTTTTTCCCCGCCTATCCGGCATCGGCTGTTCAAGAATCACTAAGCGCACTCCAGCATATCGCAACGGCATATCCAGCCCCAGCACCTCCCCGGCCTCCCTGTCATAAAGCTGGCTCATCCAATCGGCAGGAAAGCTCGCCAACCGGGTGGGATCCCGGATCAGGGCAGCGGATGTGGATTGGCTATGCGTATCTTTTCATCTTCAAGATGTGTATTGAATTATTTTGATACTGGAACCGTATCCCAACATAAAAGTCCCGCCAATTTAATACCATACGCTGCCCCCGTTTGAGGCCCCACCTTAGGAACGAGTCCTTTTCCTACCGGTTGGATGCGCCAGCTCCATGAAGGGATAGCTGAAAGCCTCCCGGAGAACATCCATGTCCTCCGGGAGGTTTTCGGCTATCCCTTTATGGAGCGTCCCCATCCGCGCCGAGACTAAAGCTCGCCACTAAATCCCGATTTAAAAATATTTCTGGATGGGGGTTGCATAATATACAATATAGTTGTATAATTATGCAAGCATCATTTTTATTTATGCATAAGATATATACAATTTTGCAGTGGTTATGTATTTCTGATGAGAAAACGGGCAAACACTTTACTTCATTGAAAAAGTGGTATATGATTATGAACTAGAAGCGTGAAAGGAAGAGATAGATATGATTAAAGTTGGAATTATTGGATCTACCGGGTATGCGGGCGGTGAGCTTGTCAGGATTTTAACGGCACATAAAGATGCAGAAATTGTTTGGTATGGATCCAGAAATTATATAGATAAAAAATATGCAGATGTTTATCAGAATATGTTCCAGATTGTGGATGCGGTCTGCATGGATGATAATATGGATGAGCTTGCGGAGCAGGTGGATGTTATCTTTACTGCTACACCCCAGGGGCTGTGTGCATCGCTGGTCGGAGAGGACATACTGTCTAAAGTGAAAATAATTGATCTGAGCGCGGATTTTCGGATTAAAGACGTATCCGTATATGAGAAATGGTATGGGATACAGCATAAAAGCCCCCGTTTTATTGAGGAAGCGGTATACGGGCTTTGTGAGATTAACCGGGAAGCTATAAAAAAGGCCAGGCTGGTGGCAAATCCGGGGTGTTATACGACTTGTTCCATACTGACGGCGTACCCTCTGGCAAAAGAGGGGCTGATCGATATGAGCACTCTGATTATTGATGCCAAATCTGGAACTTCCGGGGCAGGGAGGGGGGCTAAGCTTCCTAATTTATACTGCGAAGTGAATGAGAACATCAAGCCTTACGGTGTGGCTGCGCACAGACATACGCCGGAGATTGAGGAGCAGCTGGGTTATGCTGCGGGTGAACAGGTGGTTCTGAACTTTACGCCTCACCTTGTACCCATGAACAGAGGGATTCTGTCCACAGAGTATGCAAAACTTGTAAAAAATGTAACGTGTCAGGATATAAAAGCTGTATATGATACATATTATGCGGACGAGAAATTTGTCCGGGTACTCGGGGAGGGAATCTGGCCGGAAACGAAGTGGGTGGAAGGAAGCAACTATGTGGATATCAACTTTAAGATTGACGACAGAACAGGCCGCATCATTATGATGGGGGCTATAGACAATCTCGTGAAGGGCGCGGCAGGGCAGGCGGTTCAGAATATGAATCTGATGTTCGGTCTGAAGGAATCCGAAGGACTGGAACTGGTGCCGATGTTCCCATAGGCGCAAGAACGGAAGACATCCTGGACGCAAGCGATTCAGGGGGGGCGAAAAATGGCTGGGACAGCCCGATTATAACAGGGATGGCTCTAATAGAGATTGCGAGGAAGAAGAAATGGTACGGACAATGACAATAGAGGATTATGACGGCGTGTATGCCCTTTGGAAAAAAATCAGGGGCTTTGGACTGCGGAGCATTGACGATTCCAGAGAGGGGGTTGCCAGGTTTCTGAAGAGAAATCCCACAACAAGCGTGGTGGCCGAAGTGGACGGCCTGATCGTGGGAAGTATCCTGTGCGGGCACGACGGACGGCGGGGATGTCTTTATCATGTATGCGTAGATGCTGCATACCGGAGGCGCGGCATTGGAAAGGCTATGGTTGTAAAGGCCATGGAAGAACTGCGCAGAGAAGAGATCAGTAAAGTATCTTTGATCGCATTTACCAAAAACGATGTGGGGAATGCATTCTGGAATACAATCGGATGGACAGAACGGCTGGATTTGAATTATTATGATTTTGTGTTGAATGAGAAGAACATTACCGCATTTAATGAACATTAGAAGTACACAATTTAATGAATAATAGACGTACACATATCAGAGGCATTCGATTCATATGACATGCCTGTTGAGCAGCAAATGAATAAATAACGGCTTAAATAAGATAATGAATAAAAAATGAGCAGATTGCGTAACAACAAGATCACGCAGGAAAGGAAATCAGAATGGAAATGATCAAAGGCGGAGTCACCGCGGCAAAAGGATTCGAAGCAGCATCGGCGGCAGCCGGCATCAAGTATCAGGACAGGACAGATATGGCGCTGATATATAGTGAGAAGCCGTGCAAGGCAGCGGGGACATTTACAACGAATGTGGTAAAAGCAGCGCCCGTAAAATGGGATAAAGCTATTGTGGAAAGCGGCATTAAGTCCCAGGCAGTGGTTATCAATTCCGGCATTGCCAATGCCTGCACCGGAGAAGAGGGATATGCGTACTGCCAACAGACTGCGGATGCCGCGGCGAAAGCGCTGGGAGTGAAGGCAGAGGGGGTGCTGGTAGGATCCACTGGCGTGATTGGAATGCAGCTTCCCATGGAGAAGCTCAAAGATGGGATTACAAAGCTTGCGGCCGATAAGAATCCCGGAATTGAAAGCGGGACTCTGGCAGCAAAGGCAATTATGACAACTGATACAATCGAGAAGGAAATAGCAGTTACGATTCAGGCAGGCGGAAAGACCGTCACAATTGGCGGCATGGCGAAGGGATCCGGGATGATCCATCCCAACATGTGCACCATGCTCTCTTTTATCACAACGGATGCGGCGATTTCCAGAAAGGCGCTGCAGAAGGCGCTGAGCACCGATGTGGAGGATACCTATAATATGATCTCCGTGGACGGAGATACGTCTACAAATGACACGGTTCTGCTTCTGGCAAACGGGATGGCGGAAAACGATAAGATTAAATATGGAACAGATGACTATGTAAAATTTGCAGAAGCGCTTCATATAGTAAATGAATGTCTGGCCAAAAAGATTGCCGGAGACGGGGAAGGTGCAACCGCGTTGTTTGAAGCAAAGGTAACGGGCGCATCCACGAAGGAGCAGGCAAAGCTGCTTGCCAAATCGATCGTATGTTCAAACCTGACAAAGGCGGCCATTGCAGGACATGATGCCAACTGGGGACGAATTCTATGTGCAATGGGGTATTCAGGGGCTCAGTTTGATCCGGAAAAGGTGGATCTGTATTTTGAGAGCAAAGCGGGAAGAATTCAGATTATAGAGAATGGAACGGCAGTCGCATACAGTGAAGAAAAAGCGACCGAGATTCTGTCCCAGCCTGAGGTTACAGCAACTGCAGATATAAAGGAAGGGGAAGAGAGCGCTGCGGCATGGGGCTGTGATCTGACCCATGGGTATATTGATATCAATGCAGATTACAGGAGTTAAGACTATGCCGTATCTGCAGTAAGGAGGAAAATATGAACGAGAATATGCAGCAGTATCTGGAAAAAGCACAGGTGTTAATCGAAGCGCTCCCTTATATACAGCGCTTTAACCGTAAGATAATTGTGGTAAAATACGGCGGAAGCGCGATGGTGGACGAGGCGCTGAAAAGACAGGTGATTGAAGATGTTACGCTCTTGAAGCTGGTTGGATTTAAGCCCATTATTGTACACGGCGGAGGAAAAGAGATCAGCAGATGGGTCGGCAAGGTGGGAATGGAGCCGCATTTTGTCAATGGCCTGCGTGTGACGGATGAGGAAACAATGGAAGTGGCGGAGATGGTGCTCGGCAAGGTGAATAAAAGCCTGGTACAGCTTGTGGAGGAGCTGGGCGTGCGCGCAATCGGTATCAGCGGCAAGGACGGCGGACTCCTGAAAGTAGATAAAAAGCTTTCCAACGGAGAGGATATCGGTTTCGTGGGAGAAGTTAAAAAGGTGAATGCAGAGATTCTCTATGACCTTTTGGAAAAAGATTTTCTCCCAATCGTCTGCCCGGTGGGAATGGACGATGAATACAATACATACAATATCAATGCAGATGATGCGGCCTGTGCGATCGCAAGAGCGATGAAAGCGGAAAAGCTGGCGTTTCTGACGGATATTGAGGGAGTGTACAAAGATCCTGATGATCCCAAGACGCTGATCTCCGAACTCCGGGTGGATGAGGCACAGCAGCTGATGAATGATGGCTATATCGGGGGCGGCATGCTGCCTAAGCTGCAGAACTGTATTGATGCTATAGAAAACGGGGTTTCCAGGGTACATATTTTGGACGGGCGGATTCCGCATTGTCTGCTGCTGGAGATCTTTACGAACAAAGGAATTGGAACCGCAATATTAAACGGAGAGGAAAGCAGGTATTATCATGGTGAACAGTAAGATACAGGCAGGGGAGGAGAACCTGCTGCATGTTTACAATCGTTTCCCTATAGCTCTGGACCATGGGGAGGGAATGTATGTTTATGACACGGAAGGCAGAAAGTTTTTGGATTTTGCCGCGGGATTTGCCGTTACAGGCCTGGGTTACAGCCACAAAAAGCTGAATGAGGCGCTGAAGGCGCAGATTGATAAGATCTACCACATTTCGAATCTTTATTACCATGAGAATTGCGGAGAGGCAGCAAGGGAGCTTAACCGCATATCAGGCATGGACCGAGTCTTCTTTACCAACAGCGGCAGTGAGGCCAACGAAGGGGCATTAAAGGCGGCGAGACGCTATGCATATACGAAAAAGACCGGCAGATACGAATTTATTGCAATGGAGAATTCGTTTCACGGTAGGAGTTTCGGGGCAGTCTCTGTTACCGGACATGATTCTTACAGAGAGCCATTTGAGCCGGTGGTTCCTGGCGTACGATTTGCAAAATTCAACGACCTGGACAGTGTGGAAGCGCTGGTAAATGAAAAGACCTGTGCCATTATCCTGGAGCCGCTGCAGGGAGAGGGCGGCATCAACCTTGCCACGCAGGAGTTTGTGGAAGGCATCCGGCGGCTCTGCGATGAGAACGGCATCCTGATGATCTTTGACGAAGTCCAGTGCGGCATGGGTCGTACGGGTAACATGTTTACCTGGCAGGGGTTTGGTGTGAAGCCGGATATTCTTACCATGGCAAAGGCAATTGGCAACGGAATACCGGTAGGCGCATTTGCGATGACACAAGAAGTTGCGGATTACTCTTTGAAACCGGGAGACCACGGAGCTACCTATGGCGGAAACCCGCTGGCATGCACCGCGGTGAAGACGGTCATAGAGATCTTTGAACAGGAGCAGATTCTGGAACACGTAAATGACATTTCCCCATATCTGATCAAACGCCTGGACGAACTAACTGATAAATGGGATTGTATTCTTCAGAGAAAAGGAAAAGGACTGATGCAGGGGCTTGCATTTGACAGACCTGTGGCAGAAGTCAATCAGAAAGCGATCGAAGAGGGGCTGCTGGTGATACAGGCGGCGGGCAATGTGATCCGTCTGCTTCCCCCGCTGATCGTGGAAGAAAAGCACATTGATGAGATGGTGGAGCGGTTTGAACGGGTTCTTGCCGGACTATCCTAGAGCCCGCCATAAACCACGGAAAATAATAACATACTCGAAATAAAAACCAGTCATTGAGGACATACTATAGAAAAGCAGAAGAAAAACTGCAGGAGGTATGAGGATATGATTGGTTTTTTTATTGCACTGCTGTCAGGTGCATTGATGAGCGTTCAGGGGGTTTTTAACACACAGGTAACAAAGACGACGGGAATGTGGGTCGGCAATGCCTGGGTACAGCTGTCCGCTTTTTTGGTATGTGCGGTTGCATGGTTTATCACAGGCCGCGACAGCATTACTGCGATCGCAAAAGTAGAGCCTAAATATATGCTGCTGGGCGGCGTGATCGGCGCCGGTATTACATGGACGGTTATAAAAAGTATGTCTGCACTGGGCCCTGCAAAAGCGGCCCTTTTGATTGTCATTGCGCAGCTGATTGTTGCATATGTGATTGAGCTGATGGGATTGTTTGGGGTGGATAAGGAGCCGCTGGACTGGAGAAAAATCGGCGGGCTTGCCCTTGCGCTGATCGGAATTGCGATCTTCCAGTGGGAATAACTGCATCGGCTTAATAAAGATGTAACAAAAACGTAAAAATATGTATTGTAATTTAAACTATTATTCGTTACAATATTAATGTCCGGCGAGGGGATTCTCAAACAGTAAGAAGACTGTGAGGGAATTATGAAGGACAGATTGGTTAAAAAGTTCTGTGTATTCTTCTTAGCGGCCTGTACCGCAGGAGTGCTGGCGTCAGGATGCACAAGAGAAAGAACAGATACTTTATCGGAGTTGGAACTGGAGCAGGAGAAAATTGAAGCAGAAGAGGCGTCAGAAGATGCCGTGCAGCGGGAAGAACCCGGTACGGTATTCGTCTATGTCTGTGGTGCTGTGAATGCTCCGGGGGTATATGAATTAGCCGGTGATGCGCGGGTATATGAGGCGATTGCACTGGCAGGCGGCTTGAATGATGCAGCTGCAGGGGAAGCTTTAAACCAGGCCAGTACAGTAACAGATGGGGAGCGCATTTATATACCGACGGCGGAGGAACTGGAAAAAGGGATTGTAGACGGCCAGACGGCAGAAGTAACAGGAACGGACAATCAGGGAAAGATAAATATTAATACGGCTGCAAAAGAGGAACTCAAGACACTGCCCGGCATCGGAGATGCCAAAGCTGACAGTATTATTTCCTACCGGGAAGCAAACGGCGGATTTCAGACCGTGGAAGAGCTGATGCAGGTTGAGGGAATCAAAGAGGGAGTATTTAATAAAATAAAAGACAGAGTAGTAAGCTGAGGTATTTGTCCACTCGGTCCGTGAGGTTTTCATGATCTTCGGGCCGTGGTGGATGAACGGATCTTCAGCATGCGGGAGTTAGGGAAAGAGGAGTATGAGCGAAAAGAAGATCTTAGTAGTGGATGATGAAAAATTAATAGTTAAGGGGATCCGTTTCAGCCTGGAACAGGACGGTATGGAGGTGGACTGCGCCTATGACGGTGAGGAGGCTCTGGAGTATGCCAGAAACTGCGAGTACGATCTTGTTCTCCTGGATGTCATGCTTCCGAAGCTGGACGGATTTCAGGTCTGCCAGCAGATCCGAGAGTTTTCCGACATGCCGGTTGTCATGCTGACAGCTAAGAGCGAGGACATGGACAAGATTCTCGGCCTGGAATACGGGGCGGATGATTATATTACAAAGCCTTTCAACATTCTGGAAGTGAAGGCGCGCATAAAGGCCATTATGAGAAGAACAGCGAAGCGGGAAGAGCCTGCAGGCAGTACGGTCATTATAAAAGGGGCCATGCGGATTGATTGTGAGAGCCGGAGAGTTTTCATCGGTGAGCGGGAGATCAATCTGACGGCAAAGGAATTCGATGTGCTGGAACTGCTGGCGATGAATCCGAATAAAGTATACAGCAGGGAGAATCTGCTGAATCTGATATGGGGATACGATTATCCGGGAGATGCAAGAACAGTGGATGTGCATATCAAGCGCCTGCGTGAGAAGATCGAGAAGAATCCGAGCGAGCCAAAATATGTACATACAAAGTGGGGAGTTGGTTATTATTTCCAGGGGTGATTTTCATTTTAATCTGAACAGTAAATTTCTAAAAAGCCTGCGGTTCTGTATTATACTGCTGCTTCTTGTCGTGTCCACTGTGCCCTGTGCTGCGGCATACAGGGGTATCATCAAGGCATACGAGGCGCGCGCAGTATCCCTTAGAACCGCGGATATACAAAATCAATGTACAATTCTAAGCAATCAGCTAAACAGCTATAATTATCTGGCGGATACTTCATCCGAGGTTATCAATGCAAGTTTGACGCAGTTAACGAATATATATAATGGGCGGGTAATGATTGTAGATAAAGAGCTGCGTGTCGTAAAGGACACATACAGCCTGGATGAAGGGAAAACAATCGTATCCGAAGATGTCATCCGCTGTATGAAAGGCAGCAGTACGAATTATTATGATAAAGCGAACCGGTACATAGAAGTGACCTCGCCGATTATGACGGGGGATACGGAAGAGATATCGGGTGTCATGCTGGCCAGCGTATCTACGGATACGATCGAAGACAGCCTGAAGATTCTGAGCACAAAAGGAAGCGCTATTCTGGGAATTGTTTTCATACTGATGCTGGGACTGAGCCTGTTTATTGCGGACCGGATTGTAAAACCGCTGCGCAGAATCACAGAATCCATTGCGGATGTATCCGAAGGGTATGATGATGAAGTGCTCCATGTGAATACATTTACCGAGACAAAGCAGCTTTCCGAAGCTTTTAACAAGATGCTGGGGAGGCTGAAGCAGCTGGATGAATCCAGGGAAGAGTTTGTATCCAACGTATCACATGAGCTGCGTACGCCGCTGACATCCATGAAAGTACTGGCAGATTCCCTTCTGGCGCAAGAAGATGTTCCAATCGAACTGTACCAGGAGTTCATGGGGGACATTGCGAAAGAGATTGACAGAGAGAATGATATTATTGCTGACCTTTTGTCTCTGGTAAAGATGGACAAGACTGCCAAGAATCTGAATATTAATACGGTTAATATCAACGAACTGATGGAACTGATTCTGAAGAGGCTCAAGCCGATTGCAGAAAAGAAGAATGTTGAGGTGGTTCTGGAAAGTTTCCGTCCGGTTACGGCAGAGATTGACGAGGTAAAGCTTACACTGGCAATTTCTAATCTGGTGGAGAATGCAATTAAATACAACCATGAAGAGGGATGGGTTCATGTCTCTCTTAATGCTGACCACAAATATTTCTATGTAAAAGTTGCGGATTCAGGGATCGGTATTCCGGAACAGGATCAGCAGCATATATTTGAGCGTTTTTACCGGGTGGATAAGTCCCATTCACGGGAGATGGGCGGTACCGGCCTGGGACTTGCCATTACAAGAAACGCAATCATTATGCACAGGGGATCCATCAAAGTATACAGCAGCGAGGGTGAGGGGACGACATTCACGGTACGGATCCCGCTGACCTATGTTGCTTAGAAGGAGGCAGTACCAATATGAAAAGAAGAATTGCAGGCCTGTTAACCGTCTGTTTCTGTCTGCTACTCCTTCTGTCTGCATGTTCAAAGCGGACGGCAGTGAAAGATGACAGCCCCTTTATTTATTGTCTGAATGGGGAGCGGACAGGCCTAATAAAAGTGAATTATGAGGTTAAAAGCAATGACCCGCTCCAGGCGGCAGAAGCAATGCTGAAAGAACTGGCGAAGCCGTCCGAGGATATTGATTATACCGCGCCGATACCAAAAGGGGTAAAAGTGAATACCTGTAAGCTGGAAGGGGAGCTTCTGTATCTCGATTTCAACGGGCGTTATACGGATATTCCGCCGCTTGAGGAAAAGCTGGTGAGGGCGGCAGTGGTCCAGTCTCTGATCAAGATTGAAGGAATCAGTGTTCTCCGGATTTCAGTGGACGGTGAGGATCTTAGGGACAGTGAAGGACAGATTCTCGGATATCAGAATGAAGATGATTTTGTGCAGAACACCGGCTCCTCACTGAACTCGTATCAAACGGGCACGCTGACACTATACTTCGCAAATGAGACAGGTGATAAACTGACAGAGCAGCATATGGACGTAAAATACAGCAGCAATATGTCGAAAGAGAAGTTGATCGTGGAAAAGCTAATGAAGGGACCGAAAAAGAATGCCGGATATCCCACAATTAATCCGGCCGTCAGCCTTCTCGGGGTGACAATAAAAGACGGGATCTGTTATGTGAATCTGGATGATGAATTTCTGACAGGGGGAGTGGATGTCAAACCGGAGATCACCATTTATTCCATAGTAAACTCTCTTGTAGAGGGGACAACGGCGAGTAAAGTGCAGATTACGGTAAACGGAGAGAAGAACATTTCTTACAAGGATACGGTTGATTTGACCCAGCCACTGCAGCGGGATATGAGCTGGGTAGAAAATGCGGAGGAAGAATGATAAAAAGGCCACTATGTGCGGCAGCAGTTCTTTTTCTCGGAATACAGACTGTCCTGGCGGGCGGGTTTCATATAGCACCGGACTGGAAACCCACCCGGCTGGAGTCCGGGATCGGCGGCAAAGAAAAAGTCGTGCTGGATGGGACAATCTATCGCAGGGAAGAGAAACCAAACTGTAGAGTATTATATCTTAAGGACAATCTTGTCCATCTGAAGAATCAAATCTTTCAGGAATCAAAAATTCTTGTTTATATCCAAACAGAACATCACACAGCAATCGGGAACCAAATACAGATAACAGGGACGGCGGAGGGCTTCCCAGAAGCCAGAAATCCGGGGAATTTTGATCAGAAATTCTATTACCGCAAGCAGGGAATCCATGTATCCGTATGGGCGGACGACGTAAAAATACTGGATGCAGAAGAATATCGGATACGGGAAAATCTGGCGGTGCTCAGGGAGCGATGGAAGACGCTCTTGATCAAATGCATGGGAGAATACTACGGGAGCACTATGAGCGCTATGCTTCTGGGCGACAAAAGCGGACTGGACAGTGAGCTGAAAGAACTATATCAGAAAAGCGGAATCGGGCATGCGCTCGCCATTTCAGGTTTGCATATGTCCTTTTTAGGCATCGGGCTGTATAAATTATTGCGCAGAGCCGGCCTGCCTTTTAGCATAGCCGGAGGGATTGGAATTTGTTTCTTACTGGCCTATACACTGATGATCGGCTGCGGGGTATCCAGTATCCGGGCGTTTGTCATGTATTTTGTCAGAATGGGTGCAGATATAACCGGAAGAGACTACGATATGCCGACCAGCCTGTCGCTTGCGGCAGCAGTGATCGTGGCATGGCAGCCTCTTTTTCTTCTGGACGCAGGTTTTCTGCTTTCCTTCGGCGCGCTGTTGGGAATTACCGCCGTCAATCCGTGTCTTGAATCCTGTTTTTTGCGGGGAAAGAAAGGTCGGAAAATCTTCAGCAGCTTCCTTGCAAGTCTATCTGTCAATCTTACATTGCTGCCGGTTATGTTGTATTTCTATTTTGAATTCCCTGTGTATTCCGTTATCCTGAACCTTCTTGTAATTCCTCTGATGTCCCTGGTGCTGGGAAGCGGTGTGATCGGCTCCCTGGCGGCCATTGTATCCGTACGGGCAGGCGCAGTGCTGCTGCAGGTCTGTAAGGGGGTCCTGTTTTTATACGAAAAAGCTTGTTCAGCCAGTATGGAATTACCGGTAAGCAGGATTGTATCGGGGCAGCCGGAAAAAGGGTGGATGGTTATTTACTATATTCTCTTATTTTTGTTTTGTCTGGCGGTATACCGGCTGAAAACAGTAAAAGAAAAGGGGACATCCCGCGCGTCTTTACCGTTCGTGATATCCTCCCGCAAAAAGCTAATGGGGGGCGCAGGGCTCTTATTCCTTTGTGGCACATTATTTATCACATGTATGCGGACCTATCATACCAGAGGAACCCTTCGGATTACTATGCTTGACGTGGGGCAGGGGGACGGCTTGTACATAAAAGGGCCGCAGGGGATGCGGTATTTTATAGATGGAGGGAGCAGCGATGTTTCTGATGTAGGTAAATACAGGATCGAGCCCTTTTTAAAATCCCAGGGCGTAAAAACGCTGGATTATGTCTTTATCTCTCATGGAGACGCAGACCATATGAGCGGAATCGAGGAACTGCTGGAGAACCAGCGTCTGGGAATCCGTATCCGAAATCTGGTTCTGCCTCCGGATAGAGTACAGGACGATGCGCTGAAAAAGCTGGCAGTAAAAGCAGCGGAAAACAATACAAGAGTCGTTGTGATGGATGCGGGCGACAGAATGACAGAAGGAAATTTTCGATTGTCCTGCAAAGCACCGGCAGCAGCGTACAAGGGGGAGAACGGGAACGCCGCATCCATGGTGTTGGAGGCAGAATACGGAGATTTTGATATGTTGTTTACCGGAGACGTGGAGGGGGAAGGAGAAAAACTTCTGGAACAGGGAGGGCTCCGCCGGTATGACGTGCTGAAAGTGGCGCACCATGGGTCTAAAAATTCCAGTTCCAGGGCATTTCTTGGGCAGACACTGCCCGTTATCGCCTGGATATCATCAGGGATTGATAACCGGTACGGGCATCCCCATAAAGAGACGATAGAAAAGCTGGAAGAGACAGGGAGCAGAATATACGTTACACAGGAATGCGGTGCGGTAACGCTGGCGACCGATGGAGAAAGCGCAGAGATCGAGGCCTATTTGAGAACGTTTCGCCGGTGAATATAGAAACTGGAGAACATCTATAAACTATTAAAAAAATAATAAGGATTTAATAATTTTGCAACTAAAAAATAGTTGCAAATACAGCGGCATTATTATATAATAAAGGAGGAAATAATGAGTAAGAAAAATAAATTAATAAAGCGTCTATATACGGTTCCCAGTGATTTTACATACGATGAGCTAAGACAGCTCCTAAAATATTTTGGGTTCCGGGAAGTAGAAACCGGGAAAACCAGCGGCTCAGCTGTAAAGTATTATAACAGGGAGTTAGGGGTCCCCATCTATATACATAGGCCGCATCCGGGAAACATCGTCAAAAAATATGTTTTAAGAGAGCTGATTCGCTTATTAAGCAAGGAGGAATTGTGATGGGTAACTGCATGAAATATAAAGAATATTATGGTACGATTGAATATTCAGATGAGGATCAATGCTTTCATGGGAAGGTACTTGGTATCAAAGGACTGGTTACCTTTGAAGGCGAGAGTGTGCAGGAATTAAGAGCGTCTTTTCGGGAAATGGTAGATGAATATCTGAAAGACTGTGAACGTAAACACATTGCTCCGGATAAGAGCTATAAGGGGAGTTTTAACATACGGATCGCCCCGGAGCTTCATAGAGAAGCGTCGTTGCGCGCAGCGAACGAAGGAATTTCCCTGAATGCACTAGTCGAAAAGGCAATTTCATTATATGCCGCCACATCGTTTCATAAATAACAAGTCCGTGTAAAGGTTCAGGCGGACCTAAACTGTTACAGTCCGCTAGTATAGATCAGAGTAAATAGCATGATGGTTCGCTGCGTATAATTCTTCGAGAGTGCAGATGCAAATACGCAGGCGTAGTGGGGCTACGCTGAGGCTTTTGCATCTGTGCTTTCGGGAAATCAGACCGACGAAACATTGTGCTATTTACTTTCAGTTATACTAGTTATTATTCACGGCCTATGCCGTGCATAGTAACGTCCATTACATTTATTTTACGATATGCCGGAAAATATTTTGCATAATCGAGAACTTTCCTATATAATAGATACGTTATGAAGAGTTTAAACGAAGATTTAAAAACAGGACAATTCAGGCAGATATATCTTCTCTACGGGGAAGAGAATTATCTGAAGAAGCAGTATAAGGATCGGTTTACGAAGGCAATGCTCCCGAACGGGGATACGATGAATTACGCTTATTATGAAGGGAAAGGCGTAGATGTCAGGGAGGTCATTGATCTGGCTGAAACTCTGCCGTTCTTTGCTGAGCGCCGGCTGCTGGTATTCGAAAACACCGGATTCTTTAAGAGTGCGGGGGCAGATCTGGCCGATTATATTAAGGATATGCCGGATACTACATTTTTTATTTTCGTAGAAAATGAAGTGGACAAGCGCAGCAAGCTGTTTAAAGCAGTGAAGGCGAAAGGGCATATTGCAGAGCTGCCGTTTCAGGATGAGCCGATGCTGAAAAAGTGGATTCTGGGGATGGTGCGCAAGGAGAATAAGCAGATATCAGAGTCTACAGTGACCTATCTGTTGAATAAAGTCGGTACAGATATGGAGAATATACAGAAGGAACTGGAAAAACTATTCTGCTATACACTGGAGAAAGACAGTATTCTGCCGGAAGATGTGGACGCGGTATGTGTGACGCAGATTTCCAACCATATTTTTGATATGGTCAATGCAGTGGCGGATAAGAGGCAGGTGCGGGCGCTGGAGCTTTACTATGAATTGGTAGCTCTGAAAGAACCTCCAATGCGGATTCTGTATCTGATGACCCGGCAGTATCGGATTCTGCACCAGGTTAAGGATCTGCTAAAGAAGGGGTATGGCAGAAAAGAAATCGCATCCAAGGCAGGCCTGCATCCTTTTGCTGCAGGCAAATACATGGATCAGGCAAAACACTTCAGAAGCAGCGAACTCCGCGCAATTATGGAGGACAGTGCGGATATTGAAGAACGCGTGAAAACAGGGCGTCTGACGGATGTACTGGCGGTTGAGCTGTTTATTGTAAAATACTCTTCCGTGTCAAAGAGATAAAGAAAGGTTGGAGGAATAAAAGTGTCAGTAATAGATCAGAGTAAAATTCGTAATTTTTGTATCATAGCACATATCGATCATGGAAAATCTACTTTGGCGGATCGGATCATCGAAATGACAGGACTGCTGACAAGCCGTGAGATGCAATCCCAGGTGCTTGATAATATGGATCTGGAAAGGGAACGCGGGATTACCATCAAGGCACAGACCGTGCGTACTGTTTATAAAGCAAAGGATGGGGAGGAGTATATTCTCAACCTGATAGATACGCCCGGGCATGTGGATTTTAACTACGAGGTGTCCAGAAGCCTTGCGGCGTGCGACGGTGCGATCCTGGTGGTGGATGCCGCACAGGGCGTGGAGGCCCAGACGCTGGCCAATGTATACCTCGCGCTGGATCATGACCTGGATGTCATGCCGGTCATCAACAAGATCGACCTTCCAAGTGCGGATGCGGAGCGGGTAAAAGAAGAAATAGAAGACGTGATCGGCATTGACGCCGAGGACGCGCCGCTGATTTCGGCAAAGACCGGATTGAATGTGGAAGAGGTGCTGGAGCAGATCGTGGAGAAGATTCCAGCGCCGGAGGGAGATGCTTCGGCGCCTCTTCAGGCACTGATATTTGACTCCCTTTACGATTCTTATAAGGGTGTAATCGTTTTCTGCCGGGTAAAAGAGGGAAGCGTAAGGAAAGGCACACCGATCCGTATGATGGCTACCGGAGCCACGGCAGAAGTTGTGGAGGTTGGATATTTCGGCGCAGGCCAGTTTATTCCCTGTGAAGAACTGAGCGCCGGAATGGTAGGCTATATTACGGCCAGCCTGAAAAATGTTAAAGATACCCGTGTGGGAGATACGGTGACCAATGCGGAGAGACCCTGTGAGGAGCCGCTGCCGGGATATAAAAAAGTAAATCCTATGGTCTACTGCGGAATGTATCCGGCGGACGGAGCGAAGTACCCGGATCTGAGGGATGCGCTGGAAAAGCTTCAACTCAATGATGCGGCCCTGCAGTTCGAGGCGGAGACCTCTGTTGCGCTGGGATTTGGTTTCCGCTGTGGCTTTCTGGGATTACTGCATCTGGAGATTATTCAGGAGCGTCTGGAGCGGGAATACAACCTGGATCTGGTGACCACGGCCCCCAGCGTTATTTACAAGGTACACAAAACCAACGGAGATATTATTGATCTGACGAATCCGACAAACCTTCCGGATCCTGCGGAGATCGAATACATGGAGGAGCCAATCGTAAAAGCGGAGATCATGGTGACTTCCGAATTTATCGGCGCAATCATGGACTTATGCCAGGAGCGCCGCGGAGAATACCAGGGAATGGAATATATCGAAGAGAAGCGTGCGGTACTGCACTATCATCTGCCGCTCAATGAGATCATCTATGACTTTTTCGATGCCTTGAAGTCACGATCTAGGGGATATGCATCCTTTGATTACGAGATGCTGGGATACGTGCAGTCAGAACTTGTGAAACTGGATATCTTGATTAATAAAGAAGAGGTAGACGCCCTTTCCTTCATCGTACATGGAAGCACCGCGTACGAGAGAGGCAGAAAGATGTGCGAGAAGCTGAAAGAAGAGATACCGCGCCAGCTGTTTGAGATTCCGATCCAGGCAGCCGTTGGCAGCAAGATCATCGCCCGTGAGACCGTCAGGGCAATGCGTAAGGATGTGCTAGCAAAATGCTACGGCGGAGATATTTCCCGTAAGAAAAAGCTTCTGGAAAAGCAGAAGGAAGGAAAGAAGCGCATGCGTCAGGTTGGCAGCGTCGAGATACCGCAGAAGGCATTCATGAGCGTGCTGAAATTGGATGATAAGTAATATGAAGAAAGAACTGGAGCTGTACCTGCATATCCCTTTCTGCGTGAAAAAATGTGCATACTGCGACTTTCTCTCTGCGCCTGCGGATGAGGACGCAAAGCAGGAGTATGTGAATGCGCTGCTTTGCGAAATACAGGGATATGAAGCATACCATGAGTCGTACCAGGTTACGACGATATTTATGGGAGGCGGGACTCCCTCCCTGCTGACGGGAGATCAGGTTATAGTAATATTTGACGCCCTGCATCAAAGTTTCCAGATTGCAGAGAATGCGGAAGTCACAATAGAGGCCAATCCAGGAACCGTAACAAAAGAGAAGCTGAAAGCCTGGAAAGCGGCCGGTATTAACCGTCTGAGCATCGGACTTCAGTCCGCGGATAACGAAGAGCTGAAGATGCTTGGAAGAATCCATACGTGGGAAGAGTTTCTCACAACCTACGATCTGGCCAGAAAACAGGGTTTTGATAACATTAATATCGACCTGATCTCAGCCATCCCCGGACAGACAGAGGCGAGCTGGAAAAAGACGCTCACCAAAGCCGCAAGGCTGGATACGGAGCATATCTCCGCCTATAGCCTGATGATAGAGGAGGGAACGCCTTTTTATGAAAGATATGGGGAAAATGCCGGACAAGGTCTGACGGAAAGCCATGCAGCAGAAAATACAGCGCCGCTGCTGCCAGATGAAGACGCAGAAAGAAAAATCTACGAGATGACTGCAGAGATTCTGTCAGAGTATGGCTATCAGAGGTACGAAATCTCCAACTATGCAAAAGAAGGATATGCCTGCCGCCATAATATGGGCTACTGGGAGAGAAAAGAATACCTGGGAATCGGTCTGGGTGCCTCCTCCCTTATTGGCAGGAGCAGATATCACAATACGGGTAATATTCGATCCTATATACAAAAAGTACAGGAGAAAGCGGACATAAAAGAGGACGTGGAACAACTGTCGGTTAAAGACGAGATAGAAGAATTCATGTTTCTTGGGTTAAGAAAGACTAAAGGAATTTCAATTTCCGGATTTGAAGAACTCTATAGACAGAGTATATTTGATGTTTATGGTACACAAATGAAAAAATTGATGGATGGCGGGCTGTTGGAAATGTCGGAAGATCGTATCCGGCTGACAGAAAAAGGGATCGATGTCAGTAATTTGGTGTTTTTGGAATTTATGGGGTAATTTTTTTGTGGCTGTGGGGGCGCCATCTAGCTCCTTGATGGCTGGGCGCATCAGGGCGGGAGAAAAATTAACAGGGGGATTTCTGGGGAGGCGGCGGATTGAGTTGGGGAGAGGTTCGGTATTGAAAGGCGATGTTGGTAAAGCTGCTTTAATGATTGGGGGAAGTTTGCAGCATACCACTATTTCAATACAATAACTCCTGCCACCGCTCCTGCTATTATCCATATGAGGGGATGGATGCTTTTGAGTGGTTTGATCTGCAGCAGTGTGAAGATGACAAATCCGATCAGGATGGCGGTATAGTTGAGTGAGAGGATTTCTTTGCTGGCGTCGGCGAATGTTATACGGACAATCTGCCATACGGCGTATCCGATCAGTGCGGCTATCATGGGACGGATTCCGTAAAAGGCGGATTTGACGTATTTGTTTTCGCTGAAGTTGGACATGAATTTGGCTATGATGATTATGACAATGAGGGCAGGACAGATTAGGCCGATGGTCGCAGTCAGCGCTCCGGGGATTCCCCCTGCATGAAAGCCTGCATAGGTTGCCATGTTAATACCGATCGGGCCGGGGGTACTTTCACTAATTGCTATCATATTTGCCAGTTCCGTTTTGGTAAACCATGTATATTTTTGGGTCAGCTCCATCAAAAAAGGTACGGTTGCCATACCTCCGCCGATAGAAAAAAGCCCGATTTTAAAGAACTCTATAAATAAGGTAAGATAGATCATGATCGTTTTTTCTCCTTCAGTATATTTACAATGATGCCGGTCCCGGCGGCACAAATGACCAGTATAATAGTAGGAACCGGAGAGAATGTGGCGAGTAGAAAACCAGCGAGGAAAATTAGCAGGCCAAGCTTATCACGGATGCCTGATCTGGCCAGCGAGATAACGGTATTGATCATCAGGGCGCAAACTGCAATCCGAATGCCGGCCAGTGCATGCAGAACGACCGGAATGTCCATAAAACGGCTCAAAATACTGGCTATCAGACAGATAATAATAACAGAAGGGCTTACCATTCCCAAAGTACCAAAAACAGCTCCCGGAACGCCAGCCTGTTGATATCCGATATAAGTGGAGGTATTAACCGCAATAATACCCGGAGTACACTGCCCAATAGCATAGATATCCAGAATCTCCTCATCTGTAGCCCATTTCTTTTTCAGCACAACCTCACGTTTCAACATAGGCAGCATAGCCATGCCGCCTCCAAAAGTAAGTCCTCCTACGCGAAAAAAAGTCGCATACAATTCCCATAATTTCTTCATAAGGATCCTCCTATTACAAAAACACCCCTCCGGCACTTTATATCCGAAAGTGTTTTCCTTCCTAATTAGTAAAAACATATCATTTTATATATTCTACGACTTCTCATAAAAAGATTCAATCAAACCTTTGTAAAATCGGGATTTAGTGACGAGCTTTAGTCTCGGCGCGGATGGGGGCGCTCCATAAAGGGATAGCCGAAAACCTCCCGGAGAACATCCATGTCCTTTCAAAAATGCGACCACGGGCCTAAGAAATTCTAGGCGGGAAACAGCCCTGAAAATGGAGCACCACTGACACATCACGAGAAATCCG
>NZ_WKZK01000050.1:0-566 GCF_009680135.1 Eubacterium sp. BIOML-A2 | reverse complement strand
CCGCTTTGAGCGTTTTTGAAAGGACATGGATGTTCTCCGGGAGGCTTTCGGCTATCCCTTTATGGAGCTGGCGCATCCAACCGGCAGGAAAAGGACTCGTTCCTAAGGTGGGGCCTCAAAAGGGGGCAGCGTATGGTATTAAATTGGCGGGACTTCTATGTCCCCAGTAGGTGTACATAAGCGATGGGATACGGTTCCAGTATCAAAATAATTCAATACACATCTTGAAGATGAAAAGATACGCATAGCCAATCCACATCCGCTGCCCTGGTCCGAGATCCCACCCGGTTGGCGAGCTTTCCAGCCGATTGGATGAGCCAGCTTTATGACAGGGAGGCCGGGGAGGCGGATGGAATTGGCTATGCGTAACATGCATCTTGATTAAATGGATTTTAAGGCTTTTATGTATGGGAGCTTTGGGACTGTTTTTGAAGAAATCTATTTATTTAGTAACGATTATCGTGTGTAACTCCATATGTTTTTTTATTAATGAACCATACAATCTTTTAAATCCAGTATATTTACGGGTAACAAGGCGATCTAACACTTACACTTATATAAACGAA
>NZ_WKZK01000004.1:129887-174297 GCF_009680135.1 Eubacterium sp. BIOML-A2 | reverse complement strand
AGTCATTGTCTGATACTTTATCAGTACATCATGGGTGAACTCTACACCATTATTTCCGAAGGTAAATTTACGCAATCATGGTTTATAAGTCTGATTGCCAAAAGGATATATGACGTGATATACTAGAAATCAGAGATATCGAAAAGCAATCGCTTTTCATTTTCCAAACGGCGTTTCGCCGAAGTATACCAACACAAAAACTTATTTAACAGCGGAAAAACTTTGATTGAACTTTGTAAGAAATTCTAGTCTTTTATACCTTCTAAATCCGTGGTATGATAAATAAAAAGCAGGGGATTTCCTTTTGTGTACAATTGCAGCTTTTTCTGCACATGAAAGGAGATTTATGGCAAATGATAACTTTATCATGTTACCGACTGTAGACTTCTGTTTTAATAATCTAATGCAGAATTCTAAAGTCAGAAGAGGCTTTATAGCAGCTCTATTAAAAGTTTCACCCAATGAGATCGAAGATACCTGTATTCTTCCAACTCTGCTTTCCAGGGACACCCCGGATGATAAGCTGGGTATTCTGGATGTGAGGGTACTGCTAAAGGATCGAACCCAGATGAATCTGGGAATGCAGGTAAAATATTTTGAATACTGGGATGAACGTATCCTGTTCTATCTCTGTAAAATGTTTGACAGTCAGCTTAAAAAGGGAGACTCTTATGACAATCTGCAAAAATGTATCCATGTAAGTATCCTGGATTTCAACCATTTTCCTGGTGACAACAGTTGTTACCGCAGTTTTCATTTCCGGGATGACCGGACGGGCAGCCTTTACACTGATAAAATGGAGATTCATATACTGGAACTCAAGAAACTGCCTGCAGGTATACATACCGAGGAGGATATTATTGCATGGATGAAGTTCTTCAATGGGAAAGACAGAAAGGAGTTTGAACGAATGGCTAAAACGAACGAATATCTGGATAAAGCGTATCATACACTGGTAAATTTGAGTGCGGATGAACAAAAGCGGCTCGAATATGAGGCGAGGGAAAAAGCTCTCAAGGATTATAATACTCAGATCAGCAGTGCCGAAAAGAGAGGGATTCAAATTGGACAGCACGTCGGGGAGCAACGTGCCCGCCAGGTTTTCAAACTGCATATTCGGGGAAAATCTTTCGATGAGATCGCCGAATACTGTGATTTAACTGTTGAGAAAGTAAAAGAAATTCTGGAATAAACCTTGTTAAAAACATCCATTTGGATAAACGAAGCCTGTGCTGTCCCGGTGAAATATTTGACAGCCAGCACTTGGATATCTGAATATTGTGCAAAAAAAAGTCTTGCAGGTATATACAGCATTAAAAAATGCTGTATATACCTGCAGATTAACATTTGGCAGCCAAAAGCTCTTTTTTCATAAACACCAGAGATTATATATCAGCTTAATCCCTCTGTTTTATCATCATTTTCCAGCTGTTCCTAAGTTTCTGTTTACTTTATCTCCAGTACTTTATAGTCCTGATCTTCTACTGTCTTTTTTAATTCTTCATCTGAGATCTCTGCACTTAAGGTTACGACTGCGGTTCCTGACTCGTGGCTTACTGCCGCTTCATCCACCTGTGAAAGCGCCTCCAGGCTCTTCTTTACTCTGGCCTCACAGTGTCCGCACATCATACCCTCAATTTTCATAGTTTTTTGCATCGTTGTTTCCTCCTCTTTCTTTTTGATTTTTATTTTTTTATCTTTCGCTGCATCATACATTTTAAATAAGTTAAGCCTGAGTGCATTTGTTACTACACAGAAACTTGACAAGCTCATTGCGGCTGCACCGAACATGGGATTTAACTTCCATCCGAGCAGCGGGAACCAGACACCGGCTGCCAGCGGAATACCTATGACATTGTAGATAAATGCCCAGAATAGATTCTCATGGATATTCCGGAGGGTAGCCCTGCTTAACCGGATTGCAGCCGGCACGTCGCTCAGGCGGCTTTTCATCAGGACTACATCTGCCGCATCGATTGCGATATCTGTACCAGCGCCGATGGCAATTCCGATATCCGCCCTGGTCAGTGCGGGTGCATCATTGATTCCGTCTCCCACCATGGCGACTCTGCCCTTACGCTTCAGAGAACGGATCACGTTTTCCTTGCCGTCCGGCAGTACGCCCGCGATCACCTCATCCACTCCGGCCTGACGACCGATGGCCTTCGCTGTCCGCTCATTATCACCGGTCAGCATTACCACATGAATCCCCATGTTCTGTAATTCTTTGACAGCCCGGGGACTGTCTTCCTTAATAACATCTGCTACTGCAATGATGCCAATGAGCTGATTGCTGCGGCTGAAGAATAACGGTGTCTTTCCGTCTTCGGCCAGCTGTTCTGCCTTCTTTCTCATTGCTTCCGGAACTTTGGTATTCTCACTGATAAACTTGAAGCTGCCTCCTGTCAGAAGATCTCCGTCCATTCTGCCGGAAAGTCCATTGCCCGGGAGCGCCTGAAAGTCTGTGATCTCCTGGACATTTTGTATGTCCCGCTCCTCTGCAAGCATAAGGACAGCCCGTGCCAGGGGGTGTTCGCTTTTTTTCTCCAGCCCATAAGCCATAGCCAGGAGCTCTTCTTCTTTCAAGCCTTCTGCCGGAAGCATATCTGTTACTCTGGGCTCACCGCTTGTTATTGTCCCGGTTTTATCAAGTGCCACGATCTGCATCTTTCCGGTCTCCTCAAGGGAAACCGCTGTCTTGAACATGATCCCATGCTTTGCCCCCATACCGTTGCCGACCATGATCGCAACCGGCGTCGCCAGGCCCAGGGCACATGGGCAGCTGATAACCAGTACGGAGATTCCTCTTGCAAGAGCGAAGCCGATGGTCTGCCCGGCAAACAGCCATATCAGAATTGTCAATGCTGCAATCGCAATAACCACCGGCACAAATACACCGGATACCCGGTCTGCAACCTTGGCAATGGGCGCCTTTGTTGCCGCCGCATCGCTGACCATCTGAATAATCTGGGAAAGTGTGGTGTCTTCACCGACCCTGGTCGCCTCACACTTGATAAAACCAGAGTGGTTCAGCGTTGCTGCCGATACCGGATCCCCTGCAGCTTTGTCAATCGGAATGCTTTCTCCGGTCAGAGCAGACTCATTTACTGCACTGCTTCCTTCTATAATAATACCATCCACCGGTATATTTTCCCCGGGTCTTACTACAAAGATATCCCCTTTTACTACCTGATCAATGGATACCACTATCTCTGCTTCTCCGCGCAGAACAGTCGCTGTCTTCGGCGCCAGTTTCATCAGGCTCTTAAGCGCATCTGTGGTTCTGCCCTTGGATCGTGCTTCCAGCATTTTTCCTACGGTAATCAAGGTCAGAATCATAGCCGCTGATTCGAAATAAAACTCATGCATGTAGTTCATCACCCCAGCCATATCGCCGTGCATCTGTGCATCAGTCATTGCAAACAGCGCATAGGTGCTGTAGATGTATGAGGCCCCCGCGCCAAGCGCGACCAGAGTATCCATATTCGGCGCCCGATGCCACAGGCTTCTAAAGCCGCTGATGAAAAACTTCTGGTTCACTACCATGATTACCGTGGTAAACAACAGCTGAATCAGTCCCATTGCCACATGATTTCCATCCAGAACTGCCGGAACAGGCCAGTTCCACATCATATGTCCCATCGATACATACATCAACGGAACCAAAAAACAGAGCGATGCGATCAGCCTCTTTTTTAGTATTGGAGTTTCTCTGTCTTTTAAAAGATCATTTTCCGCCGGAGCCTTCGTTGAAGCGCCTGATTTGTCACCGGAAACTTTCGGGGCAGCTTCATAACCTGCCTCTTCTACTGCTGCAATAATATCAGAAGCCGAAGCGCCGCCTTCTACTCCCATGGAATTTGTCAGCAGGCTGACCGAACAGGACGTAACTCCCGGAACTTTGGCGACTGCCTTTTCCACACGGGCACTGCAGGCTGCACAGCTCATTCCTGTTACTGAATATTGTTCCATCTTCTGCCTCCTATCTCATTAATTTCTGTAAAGTTACAACCAACTCGTCTATCGTCTCTTCCTTTCCTGCCCTGATGTCATCCGCAACGCAGGTTCTGATATGATTCGCAAGAAGTACTTTATTAAAACTGTTCAGAGCGGCATTAACTGCCGACACCTGTATCAGAATGTCTGTACAGTAAGTATCGCTCTCCACCATTCTTTTTATACCACGGATCTGCCCCTCAATCCTGTTCAGACGGTTTACGAGATCCTTATATTCCTTCTCTGAACGTTCTTTTTTCTTGTGGCAGCATTCCTTGTTCTCTTCCATTTGTATCACCTCTTTCCAAGGTCATTATATACCCCCACCAGGTATATTGCAAGTGGAAATATTAAAAAATATATTCAAAGGGGGGAGCCGGACTTCTGCGGGGCAGGAAACTTCTGGGCACCTTTTCGAAGGCTGGCCGTTTGCCTAGAGTCACTAGATAAAAACCACAGCGAATAGGGAGGCACCAACCGGCATTCACCCCGCAATTCTGATGAATTGCGCGGCTCAGGCCGGTTTAAATGCTGCTTCGAAAGCAGCATTTATCCTCCCTATCCGCTGTGGTTTTTATCAAGTGACTCTATGGCGCTCTCTATGCCTTCCGAAAAGGTGCCCAGAAGTTTCCTGCCCCGCAGAAGTCCGGCTCCCCACAGGCTGTGTGCTTCCAGTAGGATGGATATGCTTTTTTGGAGGAGGTTCTTGCGGTTGAAGCGGATGGGATTGGATACACGGTGGTTGTAATCTTTTGTTTGGTAATAGCTTTTTGGGATTTTGTTCCTTCTTTTGTTTTATTTTAAACAGCTTATTTTTGAACGCATTTTGCGACTTCCTGAGCTACTTTGGCGGCTACCCGTTTGTCGAATGGGGAGGGGATGATATAGTCTGGGTTCAATTCTTTTTCGTTTACCAGTGATGCTATTGCACGGGCGGCTGCCAGCTTCATGTCGTAGGTGATGTCTCTTGCTCCTGCGTCCAGTGCTCCCCTGAAGAGACCGGGGAAGGCAAGGACGTTGTTGATTTGGTTCGGGTAGTCGGAACGTCCGGTTCCGATTATTTTTACTCCTGCTTCTTTGGCATCTTCGTAAGTAATTTCCGGCGTGGGGTTTGCCATTGCGAATACGATTGGTTCCGGCGCCATCGTGCGCACCATTTTTTTTGTCAAAATGTTTCCCGCGGAAACTCCTATGAAGACATCTGCCCCCCTGACTGCATCCTGGAGGGTTCCGGTGATTTTCTCCGGATTTGTAAGTCTTGCTAGCTCCAGTTTATGCCCAACGGCAAAGGAACATCCTTCCGCCAGTATCCCTCCCAGGTCACAGATCGTCATATGCTTTACGCCTGCATGAAACAGCATTTTGGCAATTGCGGTGCCTGCGCTGCCCGGACCGTTAAGTACAACTTTTATGCCGTCTATTTTCTTGCCCACTACCTTAAGCGCATTCATCAGCGCAGCCGTCGTTACAATTGCCGTTCCGTGCTGGTCGTCATGGAAAACCGGTATGTCCAGTTCCTTTTCTAGTCTCTGCTCGATCTCGAAACATTTGGGCGAACAAATATCCTCCAGGTTAATACCGCCGAAACCTGGGGCAATACGTTTCACGGTCTCAATAATTTCTTCCGTATCTTTCGTATCCAGACATATGGGAAATGCATCCACACCTCCAAACGCTTTAAACAGGATGGCTTTTCCTTCCATGACCGGCATCGCTGCTTTCGGGCCGATGTCACCCAGTCCCAGCACTGCCGTACCATCCGTTACAACAGCTACTAAATTGCCTTTTGCGGTATAGTTATATGCTTTTTTCTCATCCCTGTGTATTTCCATACAGGGCCGGGCAACGCCGGGCGTATAGGCGGTACTTAGGTCTTCCCTTGTTTCCAGGGGAACTTTACTGCAAACCTCGATTTTCCCATGGAATTTTTCATGCATATGCAGTGCTTCTTTTTCGTAATCCATAACTGACACCTCTTTCTTCTTCCTTTACCTGTTATTTGTCTATCCTGTTGTACGATTCACCTTTTTGCATCCTTATGCTTCTATTTGTTTTTTGAGCAGCAGCTCTTTCCCTGATATCCCGGGCTCTGTCATATTCTTCACATCCAGTATTTCATTCAGCTCCGCCTCATTGAGCAATCCCTCATCCAGGATCAGCTTTCTGACAGGGACTTTACTTTTCAAAGCCTCTTTCGCCAGAGCAGCAGATTTCGCATAGCCGACATGAGGACAGAGAGCCGTCACGATCCCCACGCTGTTATCCACTAATTCCCTGCAGCGTTCCTTGTTTGCTGTAATCCCATTTACACAATTATCCACAAAAGTCTCCACCGCATATGCCAGTGTATCAATTGACTGAAACAGGCAGTAGAACACGATCGGTTCAAAAGCATTTAATTCCAGCTGTCCTGCTTCGGCAGCCATTGTGATTGTCATATCATTTCCAATAATAAGAAAGGCAACCTGGTTCACAACTTCCGGGATGACCGGATTCACCTTCCCCGGCATTATGGAAGAACCATTCTGTTTTGCTGGCAGATTGATCTCCCCAAAACCGCATCTTGGCCCCGAAGACATCAGACGGAAGTCATTTGCAATTTTAGAAAGCGTTACGGCACAGGCCTTAACTGCCCCCGATACAGCCACAAACGGATCCAGATTCTGGGTGGCATCGATCAGATCATATGCCTGCACAAAATCCATTCCGCTGATCTGTGCAAGGTTCGGAACGATCCGCCGCAGGTATGCTTCATCCGCATTAATGCCGGTCCCGATCGCCGTCCCGCCTAAATTCAGAGTCCGCATCTCCTCCTGCGCTTTTTCCATACGGTTAAGATCTCTTTGTATTGCCGCGGAATAAGCCCTGAACTCCTGCCCGAGCCTGATCGGAACTGCATCCTGCATCTGCGTCCTGCCCATTTTTACGATAGAGTCAAATTCCTCCGCTTTAACGCGCAGAGCCTTATGTAAACGCTCCAATTCCTTCCTGGCATTCTTGAGCAGCTTCAGAGAAGTCATCTTCCCCGCCGTAGGTATTACATCGTTGGTTGACTGTCCGCAGTTGACATGGTCATTCGGATGCACAATGGAATAGTCCCCCTTCTGCCCGCCCAATATCTCAATTGCACGGTTGGCAATCACCTCGTTAGCGTTCATATTAATGGAGGTTCCTGCGCCCCCCTGAATCGGGTCTACTATAAAAGCATTGTGCAGCTTTCCCTCCAGTATTTCATCACAAGCTTTTACAACCGCCTCAGCAATATGTTTATCCAGCAGTCCGGCCTCACAATTAGTGATCGCCGCTGCCTTCTTAATCTGCGCCAGACTGTTGATAATCTCCGGATGCATTGACAGCCCCGTAATCCTGAAGTTTTCTGCAGCCCGCAGAGACTGAACCCCATAGTAGACCCCTTCCGGAATATCCTTCGTTCCAATCGAGTCCTTCTCAGTCCGGCACTCCATTCCATCCACATTTTTTGTCATAACCATAACATAAGACCTCCTAACCATAACTTCCATTTGCTAGCCATATTATAAATCCAGAATTTTCTATAATCAAAGACATATATTTGTATATCAGATATAAGTATTTGATTATATTCGGGGCATCCATCTGTTTTCTCAATATTCTCAAATTTCGTTTTGCAAGTTTTATGTTAAGAACTTGCAAATTTATATTGACAGCATTATGTGGAAGGTGGTAAAGTACTCTGAAATACCCTAATTTCAAATACGCAAAAATATTATATGAAAGTCAGGAGGTAAAATTATGCATTCCTTGATTCAAAAGTTTATTCTTCCCAAAGAACTTGAAAACATTGTCTCCAACAGCCCAAGTGTGATCATTCCAGAAAGCAAAGAAATGCTCTTTGAACTAATCTTTGGAAATGAGCACACCGACGAAATTGAAGTCCTCTATAATGTAGAAGGCAGAATGGTGCTGGAAGCCACGGTCGCCCGCTGCCGCAATGGCGCTGCCGTCAATTTTGCCGAAGATTATATGCGCCGCCGCGATGCGGATTCTATGCGGATTGGGGATGATCTGCCAACTGATAAGCTCCGGTTTCAAGATGCTTATGGTTATGAATTTTCTTCCGTCAAAGAGCAGACTTTTCAGTGGCTTTCAGGTCAGGAGATAATCATCATACCGTTTAAAGCCGGAGGGGTTGAGTATGGCTACAATTCATTGCTGGTCTGTCCCCGCAACGCTGCATTTTTTGCATTTGCCGTTTCACAGCTTCAGGCGTTTGTGAATGCAAGAACGATAGAAGAACCGTACAGGCCGCGGGCAATTGTCTATGTGGCGCCGCCGTTCCGGCATACTCATTTTCACGGCAGACAGGTCTGTGTACACTGCCGTACCAGCGAATTGCATGAAGTATTTTCCTACAATCTTTATCCCGGCCCTTCTGCCAAAAAAGGGATTTACAGTGTACTTCTTGACATTGGTGAGCAGGAAGGCTGGGTAACGGCCCATGCTTCAGCAGCCCGCATTATTACGCCCTATGAGAATGAAATGGTTATGATGCATGAAGGTGCATCCGGAGGCGGTAAGAGCGAACTGCTGCAGGATGTGCACCGTGAGTCTGACGGCCGCGTCCTTCTTGGCGTCAATACACTGACGGGAGATAAACGCTATATCACCATGAGCGATACCTGTACAATCGAGCCGGTTACGGATGACATGGCGAACTGCAATCCCCGCATCCAGACAGGCAGTGGGAAACTGGCGCTTACAGATGGCGAGGATGGCTGGTTTGTCCGGGTAGACGGAATTACAGAATACGGATGCGATCCGCTTTATGAAAAAATTGCTGTTCACTCTAAGGAGCCGCTGGTATTTTTTAATCTTCAGGCTGTTCCGCGTTCGACCTGTCTTCCGTGGGACCATACCATTGAGTCAGATGGAAAACCATGCCCGAACCCCCGGGTCATCATACCGCGCCGCTTGATTCCGAACATCGTCACCAGCCCGGTGGAAGTCAATGTGCGGAGCTTTGGCGTACGGACTCCTCCGACCACCGCAAAACATCCGGATTACGGCATACTCGGACTGATGCAGGTCATTCCGCCGGCAATTGCATGGCTGTGGCGTCTGGTCGCGCCGCGCGGATACAATAATCCAAGTATTAACGGAAGCTCTCCGCTTGCCGCCGAGGGAGTTGGTTCCTACTGGCCATTTGCGACCGGGCAGCGGGTAAAACAGGCGAATTATCTTTTAGAGCAGATCCTAAGCTGCCCGAAAACAAGATATGTATTGATCCCCAACCAGCACATCGGGATTTACAAAGTTGGATTTGCTGCCGAATGGATTTCCCGGGAATACCTGGCCCGCCGCGGAGGCGTTAATATGAAAATGGACCGTCTGACCCCGGCCCGCTGTTCCCTGCTTGGATATTCACTGAAACAGATGAAAGTAGACGGCCAGTCGATTTCTTCCAAATTCCTTCGTCCGGAAAACCAGGAAACCCTTGGAGAAGCAGGCTATGATAAAGGCGCGGGGATTCTTTACGACTTCTTTGAAAAAGAACTTTCTGTTTACGATACAGAGGAACTTCATCCGGTAGGAAAAGAAATTCTGGAATGCTTTAAAAACCGAGGTTCTGCAGAGGATTACTGCAAGATAATCAAATTAGGACTCCAGCCGTAAGATGACAGATTAGATGGCGGATCAGGAAAAAGATCACAAAAAGAAGGCTGTGCACAGCTGATATGAATCAGTCAGTGCAGCAGCCCCCTGTTTACATCCTTTTATAGAATTTCTTACACTTCGAATATCAAATCGCCATAGGATGGCATCGGCCATACATCTTTATCCACGATCATCTCCAGCGCATCTACCGGTTTCCGTAGATTTTCCATAGCCGGAAATACAGCGGAATGATAGAAGTTCGCCTGTACAGCGCCCTCTTCCTTCTCTGCTGCTTCTTCCGTCACTTTAATCAGTGTTTTCAGATTGGTTTTCGTTTCGACAAGAAGCGCTGATACTTCATTAAGCAGTTCACTCTGCACACTGGTATCTGCCCCGGCAGCCTTTACTGCAAGAATTGTATCTGCAAGTGTCTTTGTATAGTTCATGATTGCAGGGATGATCTGCTTGCTCGCCATATCGATCATGGTGCGGGCCTCAATGTTGATGGCCTTGGCATAGCTTTCGTACTGGATTTCCGCACGTGATTCCAGTTCAGCCCTTGTAAAGACATTGAACTTCTCAAACAAGGTTACCGCCTTTTCAGTCGTCATTGCCGGAATTGCTTCGACCATGGATTTGATGTTCGGAAGCCCCCGTCTTTCGGCCTCCGCTACCCATGCTTCTGAGTAGCCGTCACCATTGAATACGATCTTCTGGTTTTCTATCGCATATTCTTTGATCAGATCGTGAACAGCCATATCAAAGTCGTCAGCTTTCTCAAGCACATCGCATGCTTCTGAAAATGCCTCCGCTACGATTGTGTTTAACACAATATTCGGGGCAGCTACAGAGTCGCGTGAACCAACCATGCGGAATTCAAATTTATTTCCGGTAAATGCAAACGGGGAGGTTCTGTTTCGGTCCGTTGCGTCCTTCGCAAGATCCGGCAGAGTCTTCACTCCGGTCTCCAGCTTTCCGCCCTTAAGGCTATGTGTTGCCTCGCCTGTGCTGACCAGCTGCTCCAGTACATCCTCGAGCTGTTCGCCGAGGAAAACAGAAATGATAGCCGGCGGAGCCTCATTTGCACCTAATCTGTGATCATTTCCCGGGTCTGCAGCCGATTCACGCAGCAAATCTGCATGCCTGTTAACCGCCTTCAGAATACAGGTCAGCACCATCAGAAACTGTGTGTTTTCATGCGGGGTCTTTCCCGGTTCGAGCATGTTGATTCCATCGTCCGTAGTCAGGGACCAGTTATCGTGCTTGCCGGAACCATTCACACCTGCAAAGGGCTTTTCATGGAGCAGGCACTTCATGCCATGCTGGCATGCTACCCTCTTCAGAGTCTGCATTACCAGGTGATTGTGATCTACTGCAATATTCGCTTCCGCATAGATGGGAGCCAGCTCATGCTGTGCCGGGGCTACTTCATTATGCTGTGTCTTTGCCGATACACCTACCTTCCAGAGTTCTTCGTTGACATCCTTCATGAAGGATGCAACTCTCTGGCGTATCGTTCCGAAATAGTGGTCATCCAGCTCCTGCCCCTTCGGAGGCATCGCCCCAAACAGCGTACGTCCTGTATAGATCAGGTCCTTCCTCTGTCTGAATTTCTGCGCATCTACCAGAAAATACTCCTGTTCCGGTCCAACAGATGGAGTCACTTTTTTAGATGTCGTATTTCCAAACAGACGGAGCAGTCTGAGAGACTGTTTGCTGACAGCCTCCATAGAACGGAGCAGAGGTGTCTTCTGATCCAGTGCCTCCCCCTTATAAGAGCAGAATGCCGTCGGTATACAAAGTGTCGCTCCCGCAGCGTCCTGTCTCACAAATGCCGGTGAAGTACAGTCCCAGGCCGTATATCCTCTCGCCTCAAATGTAGCGCGCAGCCCTCCCGACGGGAAGGAGGATGCATCCGGTTCTCCTTTGATCAGTTCTTTTCCAGAGAAGCTCATCAGCACTTTGCCGCTCGGCAGAGGCGCTGAAATGAAGGAGTCATGCTTCTCGGCGGTCACACCTGTCAGAGGCTGGAACCAGTGCGTGTAGTGAGTTGCCCCCTTCTCGATCGCCCATTCCTTCATTTCATGTGCAATGACATCGGCTGTTTCAAGATCCAGTTCCTTTCCTTCCTCTATCGTTCTCTTCAGGTTTTTATAGATTTTTTTCGGCAAACGTTCCTGCATCACAGTATCGTTAAAAACATTTTCCCCAAAAATCTCTGCAACATTGACTAGTTCTGCGCTCATAAATCCTTCCTTTCTCTTCGCTTTTCAAATTTGTAGAACCGGGCAGACTTGCGAATCCCCGTTTTCAATTACTTTATTTTATGGGCCGGCATAAGGCTTATGTATACCCATAAAGTAAAAGGGCACTCCAAGTTATCTTGGAACGCCCTTGTTCGTATCTACGTTTGTCAGTATACCTCAATCGTCCAGGAAATTCAAGTAAAAATTAAAATTTTTATTCAGCTTTACCAACTGATCCAAACAATTCCATTTTTTCCTTAACGGTCTCCATAATTGCATCTGTACCTGGTTTCAGTAACTTACGCGGGTCAAAGCCTTTTCCTTCCAGGTCTTTTCCAGCCTCAATATATTTACGTGTAGCAGCCGCGAATGATAACTGGCATTCTGTATTTACATTGATCTTTGCTACGCCCAGATCAATTGCCTTTTTGATCATATCTTCCGGAATTCCTGTACCGCCATGAAGCACCAGAGGCATGTCCCCAGTCAGCTGCTGGATTGCATCCAAAGTCTCAAAGCTCAGCCCTTCCCAGTTGTCCGGGTATTTTCCATGGATATTGCCGATTCCTGCTGCCAGGAAATCAATTCCAAGGTCTGCAACCATCTTGCATTCCTGCGGATCAGCACACTCGCCCTTACCGATCACGCCGTCCTCCTCGCCGCCGATGGAGCCGACTTCTGCTTCCAGAGACATTCCGTGTTCTTTTACGATCTGCACAAGCTCTTTTGTCTTTGCAACGTTCTCCTCGATTGGATAGTGGGAACCGTCAAACATGATAGAAGAAAATCCTGCTTCCACACACTTCAGGCATCCTTCGTAGCTGCCGTGATCCAGATGAAGTGCAACTGGGACAGTGATGTTGAGTTCTTCCATCATCCCATTTACCATACCTACCACTGTCTTATAACCTGTCATATATTTTCCTGCGCCTTCCGATACACCTAAAATTACCGGAGAGCTGCACTCCTGGGCTGCTGTCAAAATTGCTTTTGTCCATTCCAGGTTGTTGATGTTAAACTGTCCGACTGCGTAATGGCCAGCCTTTGCCTTTTGAAGCATTTCTTTTGCTGATACTAACATATAATCCTCCTTCACTACTATGACTTGCCGGGGTAAACCGGTAAGCATGTTTGTTATCAAATCTTTTTACATTATAGCTTATTGATGGGGAAAAGACAATCTAAAAATCATAATTAATGCTGGCAGGGGGGACGCCAGAGGCGGAACGGGACGGGGACAGACGGAAGCATCTATGTGTCTGGTATGCGGACGCTGCGCTAAGCAGCAGTAAGAGGAAACGCACAAAATCTGCCGGCACTGTACACATTCACCGCCTACTCTGATGAGTAGACGGCTCAGGTGTACAGAAAAGTTGCTTCGGTAGCAACTTTTCTCCGGCAGATTTTGTGCGTTCCCTCTAACTGCTGCTAAGCTCGTTTTATGCATACCAGACACATAGATGCTTCCGTCTGTCCCCGTCCCATTCCGCCCCTGGCTGGCTCATCCTGTCAGAAGGAATTATGACCGTCTCCGACGGTATCTTAGGCCGGGTACGGCGGATGGGCGGAGATGTTTCGGCGGTGGTATTTAGGGGGGGTTATATTTTTTTGGACAGGTTTATATTGTCATTGCGGACTCGTAGGCTGCCCATATTGCGTCCATTACGTTGGTGGGCTGTTTGGCGTCTCCTATTAGGTGGACATTGTCTGCTTTGATTTTTTCATATAGGTTCTGATCCGGGGTATAACCGACGGATACTACTATGTGGTCGGCTGGGATTTCGTGTTTTACTTTCATTCCCTGCGGGCCGAGGGCGAACATGCGCTTTGCACGGTTGGCAGCGTTCGGATAGTTCTTTTCTGTTTCACATACAACGGCAATCCCTTCTTTGTAGCTCTCGACTACTGCGTTTTTGATTACTTTGACTTTGTAGTAGTCAAGCAGTTCCATTAACATGTTGTAGTTTGCTGCGGCAAGGCCGAAGGCGTTCAGAATGGTGTCGGCCATTTCTACTATGGTTACTTTTTTGCCTTCCCGGCCTAACATGTAGGCTATCTCGCATCCTGTCAGACCGCCTCCTACGATTAGGACGTTGTCGCCTTTTATGTCGGCGCTTCTGAGGGTTTCTATGGCGTATGTGACGTTTTCGGCATCGAATCCCGGTGTGTCCAGTTTCCTTTCGTTGGCTCCTGTTGCTACGAATATCTCGTCGTATCCTGCGGACATTTCTGCTGTTGCTTCTGTATTCATATGTACATTGACCGGAAGGTCGCTCATTTGTTTTTTGTACCATTTCAGGAGATTTTTATCATCGTCTTTGAAGTCGGGGGTTGCTGCGGCTACAAAGACGCCTCCGAGTTCTCCTGTTTTTTCAAACAGATCTACTTCATGGCCGCGCAGTGCGCAGACTCTTGCTGCCTCCATGCCTCCCAGGCCGCCTCCGATTACCATGACTTTTTTCTTTGTCTCTGCCGGTTTTAATGCGTAGCTCTTTTCTCTACCGCAGGCCGGGTTGACCGCACAGCTGATGTCTTTGCCCTGGAAGATTCTTCCCAGGCACCCCTGATGGCAGGATATACATGGACGTACGTCATCCAGGCGCTCTTCATAGAACTTGCGGCCCAGCTCCGGATCTGCCAACAGCGGTCGGCCCATGCCCATGATATCGATCTGGCCCTCAGATATTGCTTTTTCGGCAAGTTCAGGATCATCAAAACGTCCTGCGCATACGACTGGTATATTTACTGCTTTTTTAACTGCCGCCACATCCTTTAAGTTGCAGGCTTTTGGCATATACACCGGCGGATGCGGCCAGAACCAGGAATCATAGCTTCCATTATCGCAGTTGAGCATATCGTAACCGTATTCCTCCAGCATTTTTGCAACTGTTACGCCTTCCTCTAAATCCCGACCCATTTCTTCGAATTCTTCTCCCGGAAGCGCTCCGCGGTTGTAATCCTTCACATAGCTGCGCACACTGTAGCGCACGGATACAGGGAAATCTTTTCCACACTTTTCTTTGATGGCCTCCACGATCTCTTTGGGGAATCTTAAACGGTTCTCCAGGCAGCCGCCATACTCGTCCGTACGTTTGTTATAGAATCCGATTGCAAACTGATCCAGCAGATAGCCTTCATGGACGGCGTGGATTTCAACGCCATCGCAGCCAGCCTGCTTCACCAGATACGCTGCCTGTGCAAAATTTTCTACGTATTTGTGAATCTCCTCTTTGGAGATTCCCCTGTTCTTTATGGTTGGATCCCATACATTTTGAATCGGCGCCGGCGCCGGAAGCATCTTCCAGTCTGTTTCGCTCTCAATATGCCCTGCTCTCCCCGTCATGGCCGTCAGTTGGACAAATACCTTGGAACCATATTCATGGACTCCGTCCGCCAGATATTTCATCGCAGGTACATATTCATCCGGAAAATTAACTGGATTTCTTACCGGAATCGGTATAATCGGCACTAATCCTGTCACGATCAGACCGGTACCGCCTTTGGCACGCTCAATATAATAGTCCGCGCCGTCCTTTGTATATGCTCCGGTCTTCTGATTCATCAGACGTGGTGAAAACACACCCATCGGCATCATGGCAATGCGGTTTGGCACCTCTGTGTTTCCTACTTTAATCGGCGAAAATAAATGTTTGTACTTTGTAGACATAGACAACTCCTTTCAGCTTTTCAACAAGTTCTGTTAAAATTATAACACTTTATTTGGTGCAAATCTATTGACACAGAATACAATTCGCCGAATGTTATTTTGTTAAAATTGACTATAAACGATACTGTTCAGACCGTGCCGTGCACCCCGCTGCACGGCACGGAGCCGATGACGTGATGGTCTCGGGGCATCTGCACCTCGCCATAGGCGACTTTAAATGGGCAGATGCCGTTACTGTGCACGCCGGCAGGGTGTGCACAATAACTTATAATTGTACTACCGCCTTGTCAAAAAGGGAATACTCGTGTTATCCTAAAAAAAGATTTACACAACATAGACACGGCATGTATCATACCGAATTAGGGGGATTTATGAAGCCACAGACTAACCGCCAGAGACAGGCAATTGCAACAAAACATAAGATTTTCTCCTGTGCAGTATCTCTGTTCGCAGAGAAGTCTTATGAAAACGTAACGGTCCAGGATATCTGTGATAAGGCAGAGGTATCCGTAGGCGCCTTTTATCATCATTTTAAAAGCAAGGAGAATATATTGGACGAGGGTTACCGTCTGTTTGACCAGCAGTCCGAAGAAGCCTGGAAGAACGGACACCCCGATTCTCCGCTGGAGGCCATCCATTTTCTTATCTCAGGGCAGGCCCGCTCTATGGAAGATATGGGCGCCATGGCCGCACTCCAGTATTTTAAACATCAGCTGTCCAGCAAAGAAAAATATATCCTGAACAAGGACCGATTCTTTTATCAGACGATCTATCACGCCGTGCTGGAAGAGACTTCCGCCGGCACCCTTCTGGGCGATCCGGCCGCGATCACAGAAGACATCCTGGGAATTACCAGGGGAATGATCTATGACTGGTGTCTCCACGAGGGCGGATACGCCCTGTCAGAACGTACAAACCACGCGCTGGATATGATTCTCAGCTATTACCAAAAACAGGGGACGAACTAAGGGGGAGAGCTGTCATTAACGCAGTATTTTCTCGACATAGAGGGAGGTAAATTGAACATTACCAGACGATTTGCCCCCCTTTTTGAAATTTTAAGAACAAAAAAATACCGGAACCCTCATTCTCAAAGGATTTCCGGTAATTAGTTAAATGACTCCAAGGGGAATCGAACCCCTGATTCCAGCGTGAGAGGCTAGCGTCTTAACCGCTTGACCATGGAGCCATGTTCTATATTGCTTTTACAAGCGAATTTCATTATACTACACCATTTCCAAATATGCAAGCACTTTTTAAAATCTTTTGTCGATTTTTTCAACGATTTTTTTAATATTTAAAAATCCCTAAAAACGATGTCAAATTTCACCCCCTATTATAACCCTCCCCAATCGACGCTCTTAACATCTGATCGGATGCACTCAGCGAAATAAAGGGATAGCCGCCAGCCTCCTAAGGGCGCATATGCCGTTGCGAATTGCTAAAGCAGGCCTAAGAAATTCTAAGAAGCAGCCAGCTGCGAAAGTGGGGAGCATTTATGATTCCGAATCATAAATGCGGATGGCCCAGCGCGAGAAATCATGGGATTTCTCGTGATGTGCCATCCCGTGCCCCACTTTCGCGGCTGGCTGCTTCTTAGAATTTCTTAGGTTTGTGTCCGCAATTCGCAACGGCATATGCGCCCTTAGGAGGCTGGCGGCTATCCCTTTATTTCGCGCCCCCCTCCAGTCATTTCCGGCATCCACACCCTCATATCCCCTTCTTCCCGGTTCCCCCAGGCAAAATAGGGCACAGCAGTGAGCCGGACCTTTTCAGCGAAAGGCTTTGTTTCCGAATATAAGGAGTCCCATCCCTTCATATGTAATCCGTCCGCCTTAAGAAGCACCATTCCATTCAGTATCCCGCTGCTGCACGTGTACGCTTTTACCTCTGCGTCACATGGAATCCGATAGGCATGCAAAGGCCCCTCCTGGTCCACGGTCTCGAAACAGTATACCACAGGCCCTCTAAGGAAGGCCGCACATCCTGTATCTGCACGCACTTCCGGATTGGCGTACACTCTTCTTATTTTCAGGTCAAACTGTATCCGGACTGTATCCCCTTCCATCCATTCACGCCGCAGATACAGGTAACCTTTTTCTATTTTATCTGCCGCATCTGCTCTACTTCCGTTTACAAGCAGGGTAAACTCTTCTATATAATCAGGTATATGGATTGCAAGCGTAAAATTTTTCTTCGCCTTCGGGTATACCGTATAACATACATCCCCCTCCCACGGGTACCTGCTTTCCACATGAATCTCTGCTTTTTTCAGGTCAGCAGCCTGGCCCAGATATAAATGTGAATAAATGATATCCTCTTTTTCAGACCATGCATACGTCCCCAATGATGTCATCAGGCGCACAATATTCGGCGGGCAGCAAGCACAGGTATACCATTTCGGACGTCTGGGCAATACATGTTTATAACCTGCCTGCTTTCCCGATACCCCCTGCACAACCTCCAGCGGATTGACATAAAAAAATGCTTTTCCATCCAGCTGCATCCCGCTCAGAATCCCATTATAGAGCTCTCTTTCCATGATATCCGCATATTGTCCATGGGCCTCAATATCCAGCATTCTCTTTGCAAACATGACCATGGCAATGGACGCACAGGTTTCGGCATATGCGGTGTCATTCGGCAGGTCATAATCAAGAGTGAAGGCTTCTCCTTCCGCTGTGGATCCGATCCCTCCGGTAATATACATTCTTTTATTGACGATATTGTCCCAGAGCCTCCTGCATGCATCATACATGGATTCATCTTTCATCTCCATCGCCAGATCTGCCATTGCCATATACATATAGACCGCTCTCACACTATGCCCCACAGCCTTGTCCTGCTCCCTGACCGGAGCATGGCACTGGGAATACTCCCGGTCCTCAGGATCCATTCCAAAATGTATCCATCCCCGTTTCTTTTTTTCCTCCAGAAAATAATCAGGATTCTTCCCCCGTTCCTCAATAAACCATGATGCAAGCCTTAAGTATTTCTCTGCCCCTGTTGCCTTATACAGCTTTATCAGCCCTACCTCGATCTCCTGATGCCCCGGAATTCCCTGCACCCTGCCGGGCCCGAACCGTTCCTCTATATGATCTGCCAGTCGTTCTGCAACTTTGAGCAGACTGGTCTTCCCCGTCTCATTATAATAGGCTGCGGCGGCCTCCATCAGGTGCCCTGCACAATATAACTCATGACACTCCTGCAGATTCTGCCACTTATGTTCCGGCTCCTTCAGTAAAAAATACGTATCCAGGTATCCGTCTTCTTCCTGGGCTGAAGCGATGCACTCTATGACTTCATCTGCACGTTTTTCCAATTCCGGATTGCTTCTTACCGATAAAGCATACGCAACTCCTTCCAGCCATTTGACCACATCGCTGTCTTGAAATACCACCCCATAAAACCCGTCTTCCCCCTGTCCGGCCGCATTCTTAAAGTTCGCTATGGCATGGCTTTTTTCGATACCGGGTATTTCATCCTTTAAAACTTTTTCCTGATAGGGGATGGCTTCCTCAATAATCAGGTTCTGTATTTTTGACCAAAATGCATCCTTTACTTCTATGTCACTCACTTTTGTCTGGTAAATACTTTCAAATGTCCTCATGTCGATTCTCCTCGTTCCAGCCGCATAGGCGCACCCTTACAACCTTTACATCCGGCTCCACCCAGATTCCAAAGTCTGCCTCATCTCCGTTTCTTCTTCTGTGCACCTCAAACTCTCCGTCTTCATTAAATACGCCTTCTTCTATCGATATAAAATCCAGGCTCCGGGTCAGATGAAAATCACTGCCCGCCAGGTAATTAACAGGCGTCTCACCGTCCGCCGGCAGCAGGTTCAGTTGAAATCCGTCCCCTGCAATTAAGAATTCATTCTCATCACTCTGAATGATAATCCCCCGACCGCGGCATCCTCCCCGCTGCTGCCTCTTAAGATAGTCTTTGTGCTGATAATTATGCCAGTTCCAATCAGTCCCCATGCGCCCTACAAGGGAATTGCAGTTTGTAAAATAAGCAATCCCGACGTAATGACCCAGTTCCAGGTATTGGTACTGGGCGTACTCCTCCTGCATAACCGCCGTCATAGGTTTATCGTGGTAGCGGACAAGCCCTGGCGCCAGCGCCCCCAGAATCTGCAGACTTTCCGCAACAGCCTGCTCCTGGGCGCCAATCTCCCCATCATTCAGGATACTTTCAATCCCAAAGGCACAGATTCCGATTGCCCTATAGTCTGCAACCGCAGAAAACATGAACCTTGAATTCCACTCCAAAAGCCCGGACTCCGGGATAAAAAGAGGATTATCATTTCTGCTGTAGCAGTCACAGCAAGCCATATACCCCTGATTTGTCTGCTGATAGTTATCGGGAGAAATAAAATCAAGCGCATCCGCCACATACTTCCATACATCCATTACCAGGCTGACCGCGCCTCCGGAAGGGTAATCCTTCCCCGGAATCTTTAATCTGTGATTGTCCACCCACACGTTCGTGTATACCGTCGTTTGATAGCATGTACGTCCTCTGCGGGCAACTTCGTTTACATACCCTGCAACCGCATATGCGGTGAATATCTCCTCCGCATGCCTGCCGAAAGCTTCGCTCCAGCTTTGGGTCTTTCTGCCATTCGCTTCCCAGCATCCCGCAACCTGTGAATCCGGAAATGCGACCAGCATTCCCAGCATTTTCTCCGGCAATGGACAAGTAAACGCCTCTGTTGCCCGGCTCCCATAATCTCTTGCGGGGCCGTTCATAATGCCGGGTTCATTCTCTGCCTGAACAGCAAGGATGGTTTCACCCTCAGGATCCAGGATGGCAAGACGCTCCATTAACTTTTGAAAAGCCTTCCCGTCCGCCTCCATCGTTTCCCGGCAGTGCGGCGATAAAACAGGGATCTTCGCCCCATTTTCTGCTACTACCCTGTGAAAACGGCGGCCGTCCAGTTTTACCCAGGACGGTGCATACTTGCAGGTACCGTTTTTCCATGTACCAAACCAAAGCACGATCAGATAGAGGCCGTTTTCTCTCACTTTATGGTATATCTGTTCCACATCACCAAAATAAAACTGTCCTTCCTTCGGCTCAATATTCTCCCAATAGACCGGTATCTCTACCGTGTTGCCGCCAACCGCCCTGACTGCTGCGCACGCTTCATCGACCGACGCGCCGTAAGAACTGGAGTTATGGGCCTGGCCTCCTACTACGAACACCTTTTTCCCTTTACTTTCCATAAATGTTTTCATACTTCATCATCCTTTCACTGCCCCGTTTGTGATCCCGCTGATTAACAGTTTCTGTGCAAACAAAAAGAAAATAATAACCGGTATCATGGACAGGCAGGCTGATGCAAACCCAAGATTCAGATTAATGGTAAACTGTCCGAAAAAGTGATACTGCTGAATGGGCAGTGTCCGCATGGCCTCCTTCTGCAATACGATAAATGACATATTGAATTCATTCCACATCCAGAGCACATGCAGAATCCCCACAGTGGAGGTAATCGGCTTCAACAGCGGAAATACAATTTTCCAAAAAGTCTGCCAGATATTGCACCCGTCAATCCGCGCAGCGTCCTCCAGCGCCACCGGTATAGATTTGATGAATCCCATGACCAGATACGATGCGTATGGAAGACTTGTGCCGATCATCAAAATGATGATTCCCCGGTAAGTGTTGAGAAGCCCCATATTCTTAAACATCTTATAAACCGGTATCATAATCACCTGAAAAGGTATCATGATACCAATAAACAAGGCGCTTCCAAACATTCTGTACAGCCGGCTTTCCTGATTACGGCATATACTGTAAGCCATCATTGCGCTAAATAACACAATTCCCAAGGTAGATACTACCGTTATAAAGATACTGTTTCCAAAAGACTGCAGGAAATTGCTTTTCTCCATAGCCTCCGCAAAGTTGCTCAAATCAAGCCCCTTTGGCAGGCTCCACGTAGATACCGCCGTTTCCGCCGGGGTCTTAAAGGCTGTTACAATACAGATATAGAAGGGGACCAGGAAGATAACCGCCAGCAAAAAAAGCAGTATATTAATCCACATTCCTTTTTTAGAAAATCTTTTTGTTCTCATGCCTCTACCTCCCTGCTCCTGAGTACTTTGGACAGGATTCCCCCGCAGACAATCAGAATCAGTACAAATACAATTGCCACAGCCTGCCCATATCCTGCCTGATAGTATGAATACAGGTTTTTATAGATATGTATGGACACCATCTCACTTGCTTTCCCCGGTCCCCCTCCTGTTGCCGCCATTGTGGTCGCAAATTCTTTGAGACCTCCGATCAGGGTCATTGTCACGCATACTGTAATAGACGGCATCAGCATCGGAACCGTCACACTTTTAAAACTTTGCAGGGCATTCGCTCCATCCACTCTGGCCGCCTCATATAGTTCACGGGAAATATTAGACAGCCCTGCGAGATAGATCACCACATTAATTCCCAAGCCATTCCACAATGCAATTAATACAATACCCGGTATTACAGTCTTATAGTTTCCGAGAAGGCTCATCCCGCCGAACAGAGGGGCCAGCGATTCCCGAAATAAAAAGCTCCAGATAAATGCAGCCAGTACCGTACTCAGGCATGTCGGAAAGAAGAACGCAGTCCTAAGCGCGCCTCTGCCTTTAAATGCACGGTTCAGCCCCAAAGCCACCGCCAGAGACAGCACATTATTCGATACAGTAATTAAAATAGCAAAATAAAAACTATGGCCTACTGAATTCCAGAAATCCGGCGACCTCAGCAGCAGCAGGTAGTTTTTAACACCCACATATTTCATAACCTGGCCGATTCCGTCCCAACTGGTAAAAGACACCTGGATTCCGGAAATAAACGGAATAACGATGGAAAAAATAAACAGGGCGAAACCGGGCAGAAGCAGCGCCGTATACCAGAATTTTTCTTTCGCTTTCTTTCGCTTTTGCATATCATGCCTCCATATGTCAGAATGTGCTTCCTTGTTCTTGCTTCCCGCAGCACGGAATCTGCAGCTCATGTTTACGTCGCCGCAGGGTCCGCGTGCAGGTATAGTAACAGATCAGGCAAGCCCGAACTATTGTAACAGTTCAGACAGGCCTGAACTGTTACCAGTTATAAGCATTACGTGTAAAATCTGCTTGTCTACTGTCTTGATTGTATCTCGTCAAACTTCTTATCCAATGCAGCGGCTGCATCCTCGGGTGTTTTAATTTCCCCAAGCAGATATTTCGTCAGAATCTCCACATTTGCATCGTAATATTCGCCCGTAAACTCATTCTGCATGGATGATACATCGAAGAGTTTTCCTTTATTCATATATGCACTGATTTCACCAAGCGCAGGATCGGCCGCGTCCGGGAGATCTTTGATAACGGATAGCCTCTTGGCGTCGTTCTGCCAGATATTTCCTGACTCCTTACCTGTCATTACCTTTAAGAAGTCCATGACCTCTTGTTTTACCTCTGAGCCTGAATATACGACAAATCCGTCGCCGCTCCATGTCGTCAGCCTGGTATCTTCCGGTTTTTCTGTAGCCGGCACAGGGAAACACTTAATTTCTACATCAGGATTCTTTTCCTGTATGGCACTGATTGACCAGCTGCCGTTAATAACCATTGCCGCTTCTCCTGTAGCTACCATTTCTGTGGCCTTATTCCAGTCTGTGCCAAATTGCTCTTTATTTCCATAATTATGCCGTTCTTTGAACTTTTCCAGGGTCTCCAGAAATGTCTTATCGTCCGCGAATTTGGCATCCCGTGCTTCCAAGTCTTTCATCCAGTCAGGATTCTCCCCCAGAACCTGCTGTAGCATGTCCGCACGGTAATCATTTGTGATTGTCCATGCCTCCTGCGCTCCAAATGCAATCGGAACAACTCCGCTGCCCTCCAGCTTCTTTAACACATCAATAAACTCTGTATATGTCTCCGGAAGCTCTGTAATTCCTGCTTTTTCAAAGACTTCTGCATTATAATAGGCGGCCGACGCATTTGCTTCGAATGGCATAAAGTAGTTCACTCCATCCACTTTTGAGCTTTCCTTTGCACTCTCAATCAGATTGTCCCAGAATTCTGCGCCGCTCAAATCCTCCACATAGCCATTCTCTTTAAACTGTTTCAGGTCTGACGCTGTCAGGTCGAACAGATCCGGGGCATCATCACTTGCAATTTTTGCTTTTAATAAAGTCTGGTATTCATCATAGGAAACCGCCTGTATGTCAAACTCGACACCTGTTTCCTCCGTATATTGCCGGGTGATCTCCTCGATCCATTTTCTGGTGGAATCCTCACTGTAGTGATGAAGCCATTTAATTGTCTTTTTATCTGCTTTCGCTGAGCTGCCGCCAGAAGCATCCTCTGACTTTCCGCCGGAGCATCCCGTTGCAAGTATGGCTGCTGCCATTCCTATGGCAAATAATCTTTTGAATTTCTTGTTCTTATTCATTTTTCCTCTCCTAACTGTTATTTCACTGACTGCCGCACTCATTTCCCTGCGGCATATTATTTTGGGTCCATAAAGATGTTTCAGAAACCGGCGCCGGATTTCTTTTTCATAATTGAATTATATTTCCATAGTTCCCTTTAGTAAACTACATAAACCTTCGAATAAGTGTCAATTTCTTATATATTGTCAACTGATTATTGTATAAGTTTTTGATCATTGATAAAATTCTAATATGGCATATATGCGTAAGACTTTTTGTTTTCTGCCAAAAACTTATACAATAACACGATTTTATGACTGTGTTTTGCCATTGTACGTTTATATAACATAAAAATATGGGTATATTTCTCAGGATGGAGGTAATATAAGAAAAATGCAATTTCTGGAATTTAAAATAGACACCCCCTTATCCTATGATATGGCGGGTAAATTCGAGGCACCGTCTCAAAACTGGATGCATACGGATGAGTATCCCTTGAAAAATTATGAGCTTATCATTCCAACAAAGGATACTTTATATCTGAATTTCGCCAAAAAGAACCACACGATCCCTACCGGTTCTTATATCCTTCTCCCGCCCTGGCAGGCGCCTATGAACCGCAGGATTGGGTTCAGGCCCTCTGCCTGCTCCTTCTACTGGGTTCATTTTGAGGCGGGACATGAGATCATACAGAAAGACATCCCGGCATTGGAGGTAGGAAGCTATAAGAATGCTTTGGCCAAAAACACGCTCTCCATCCCAAACGAAGGAGAGCTTGCGAATGTAGATAAAATCGTCATTCTCATGAAGCAGCTGCAGGATGCCGTTAAGGAACAGTATCCCCCGGGAATCCTGAATTATTTTACTACAACCATACTTTGTGAGCTTCATTTTCAAATGAATCCACTGCTCATTAACAGTGTATCCCAGAAAAAAAGCCAAAAGCAGATATATTACGATATTATTGACTTCGTAAAGCAGAATATCAACCGCCCGCTAAAGGTATCCGATATTGCCGCACATTTTAATTATAACGAGTCTTACCTTTCCCACTTTTTCACCTCGGTTGCTGATATCCCCCTAAAGCAGCTGATCCTGAACCTTAAAATCGATACTGCTAATATCCTGCTTGTGGATACGAATATGACAATCAATGAGATTGCCGCCGAGCTGTCCTTTTCCAGTGCACAGCATTTTGTGAAAGTGTACAAGAGAAAAACCGGACTGACGCCAACTGCATATAGAAATGCTTTTTCACAAAGGCTGTTGTACCACAAGTAAACCATGGTAACAGTTCAGGCAGGCCTGAAGTGTTGCAAACCGTGCGCAGCTGCCCCAAGCCCATCATATGATCGGCACCGGTACAGCGCAGTAGAGTGCACGGTCTGCACAATAACCGGAGAACTTTTTATAAATACAAACTTTAAAGGAGATTCTATGAATAAAAATTATCATCTGCCCAGGTTAAACCGCCAGTCCTTTTATACAAATCCGGCAGCTTACACTGAACCGGGCACAATACCGACCAATCCGGACCCCTATGTTATCAAGTTTAACGGAATCTATTATTGCTATTCTACCGACGAAAACGGAGTCAACGTCAGCAGTTCAGAAAACCTGACGGTCTGGAAGTTTCTCGGCAGGGTTGCAAAGGAGGAGGACAAGCATGATTACTGGGCCCCTTGTGTCATATATGATAACGGTACCTTTTATCTCTATTGCTCTAACACGGGGATTAGCACAAAAGACAATCATCAGGAATATCTCCAGCTGTATACTGCTGCCAGCCCGGAAGGTCCGTTTACTTATGTCAAAACTTTTTTCCAGAAGTTTTCCATTGACGCGCACGTTGTCAGGGACTATGACGGAACCGTCTATTTGTTCTATTCTGTAAATGATTATATGGGAACAGATGAATACCGCCCGGGAACTTCAATTCTCGTGGATCGTCTGATTCATTTCACAGAATTGGCCGGAGAAGAAAAGCCGGTTGTAACCCCCACTATAAAAGAGGAAATGTTTGAAGAAAACCGTTTCGGGGATGAAAGAGACTGGTATACCGTAGAAGGCGCTTTTTTTCTGCGCAGGCATAACCGGGCATATTTGCTTTATGCCGCAAATGCCTACGTACGGGAAAACTATTACCTGGGCTATAGTTTTGCAGAGGGGAATACACCCATTCCGGATATTTCCTGGCAGAAATATCCCTCTGACCATACATATTCCCCTCTGGTCTGCAGAAATAAAATGGTGGAGGGCACGGGCCATTGCTCCGTGATACAAGCGCCCAACCTGACCGATGACTGGATCATTTACCATGGAAGGAATCAGGACCGCCCGCTAACGGCACAGACAGAAGAAAGGGTAATGCGCCTGGACCCACTGTATTACAGTGGCTGCCGCCTGCTGACAAATGCGCCTTCTTATGAGGCGCAGGACTGCCCCGAGCCGCCTGCCTATTCGTGTTTTGGAGAATTGGACAGACCGGACTTTCAAAGCACAGAACAAAATGGGATTGTCAGAAAGATCCTGAACCGCAGTTTTGAAAATTATGTGATGGAATGGGATATCGTCAGCCAGCCCACCCACATGGGCGCAAGATATGGTATCTTATTATCTTATTTGGATCACGCAAATTATATCGAATTGCTTTTTGACAGCGGCAGACGCAGTGTTACTGTAATAGAAGAAACTAATCATTTTAAAAAGACAATTTCCAGTTACAGGCTTTCCGCCGTCTACAATCATGAAGTATCCCATCATATACGGGTACTCCGAAATTATAGTCACTTTATGATTTATCTGGATGGAATCTTGATCCTGGAACCAATGATTGATACAGCCTACGGAAAAGTCGGCTTTGTCACCCGGTATACATCCGCTTCCCCTGCATTTTTTGCGGTCACGGAACACACCGGGCTTTATGGCCGGGATTTGTTTTGGCTTTCAAAAATCTTTCGCAGCAGTGAACCACTTTTATTTGACACCGCGGTACACTGCATGACAAAGGCCCCGGCAGTATTGGAAGAGATAAAACCTGCCCGCAGCTATAAAAAATCCATCGAATGTAATCTGCTTAGCAGCGCTTCTTTTCTTCGGGCCGATCTATATGAACAGGATCAAAGGGTACTTTCCATATTGGTGAAAGGCGGGATTTATCTGATTGTCGGCTATGAAGGCGGACACGAGACCGTGGTGGCGCAATGCCCTTATACCGAAAAAAACTTTACGCTCTATTTCACGCAGAAAGGGAACAAAACCGCCTTATATCTGGAGCATAATTACTATGCGTTTCAACGTCCCGCAGACAGATCCCAGACGCTTCGTCTGACTGCTTATGAGATTGAGATTGTGGGATATGAAACATCAAGCCTGGCAGGCATATAGCCCGCCAGGCTCCCTATGACTCCCTGCTGCCCTCAATTCTTCCCTTTACGGAAAGATGTTCAATACTTCTCTCCGCCACCATAATCCGAAGCCCCTGCTTCTTGTTTTTAATCACTACATCATCATGTTCCCCGCCGAACTCTCCGTCCAATGTCCATGGAATCTCTTCCACGGATTCAAAACGAATATGGCCTGTGCGGAAGGAATACATATGCTTGGAATCAATCTGCTTAATTACAAGGGAAGCAATAATTTCGTTGAGCTCTATGGGGTTCTTTGGGGTCTTAATCAGCGTTACCTCAAATTCACCGTCGTCGAACACTACATCTTTGCCGATAATGCCCTTAAACCCCCCCACAGACCTGGAGTTAGTCACCATGCCGAATACGAACTCATCCTCCAGCACTTCATCGTTATATGTCACCTTAATATGGTAAGAAGGGATATTAAAAATACGCTTCGTGCCCTCCAGCACATAGGCCAGATGCCCCAGCACATTCTTCATACTCTGCTTTGTCTCGTAGGATACATCTGTAAACAAGCCAAACGCGGCAATATAGACAAAGATATCGTCATTAAAAACACCCACATCGCATGGAAACGGAACCCCGTTAGCTGCAGTATCCGCCGCCTCCAGCATATCCTTTGAGATATGCAGGCTGTTGGCAAAATCATTCGTAGTCCCTGCCGGGATATAGCCGACCGGCACCTGCTTATCCCTTTTGGACATTCCCGTCACCACCTCATCCAGCGTGCCGTCACCACCGCTGCAGACAACCAGATCGTAATCGCCCTCATAACTTATGGTCTTAGACAGTGCATCGTGATAGCGCTGCGTCGGATATACCGTCACCTCGTATCCTCCCTTTACAAAAATGTCCAGTACGTCGGAAAGTTTCGGTTTTAACAGCCCCGTTCCGGCGTTTGGATTGTAAATAAACAGCATTTTTTTCATAATCCAGATCTCCTCCATCCTATCCAAACAACAGATCAGCCATAACGCTGACCACAATTATTACTCCATATCCATTCATTATAAAAGAGGCTGCACAAAAGTACAACCTCTTTCCATATAGTTCTTTCTTCTTAATTCTTTATCTGCCGTTATTCTATTTTAAAATGCATCTGACTATTTTTTCTTAGTAAAAAAGGTTTTAATTCCTTCTGCAGCCTTCTGCTCATCTTCGCCTTCTGTTACTACCGTAAGCTTCTCGCCCTCTGAAAGGTTCAGGCTCATCATCCCCATAATGCTTTTTGCATTGATCTTCTTCCCATCTACCCGAATATAAATTGAACTTGAGTACTGGCTTGCCTCCTGTACTAACAATGCGATTGGTCTTCCGTCAAGTCCCTTGTCCTGTTTCACAACAACCGGTGTTTCAATCATAATAATCCTCCTTGTTTTTGCCTAACCTTCTCTGCCATCTCGCTCAGTTTTCTAAGTCTGTGATTGACCCCAGACTTTCCAACGGGCGGTGATAAGAGTTCCCCTAACTCTTTGAGTGTCGCATCGGGATGTGAAAGGCGGGCAAGCGCTACTTCCTCCAGTCCCTCCGACATTTTTTCAAAACCTATTGTATCTCTCAGATATGTAATATCCTCCACCTGTTTGACTGCGGCTGATACTGTTTTGTTGATATTGGCAGTTTCACAATTTACCTTGCGGTTTACGGTATTGCGCATCTCTTTTAGAATCCGGACATTTTCCAGTTCCATGAGGGAAATATGCGCTTCCATAATATTCAGGATATCCACTATCTGCGAGCCTTCCTTTAGATACACAACATAGGACTTCTTCCGCTGGACAATCTTGGCATCCATGGAGAATCCACATATCAGCTCCCGAATCTGACGTGCCATCTTCTCGGAGGCACAGACAATCTCAAAGTGATACGACTTGTTTGGATCACTCATCGAGCCTGCGGCGAGAAAAGCACCTCTGATAAAAGAGCGTCTGCAGCATGTCTGCTGTACAACGAGAGGATTCACAATGTGGACCTCTTCGAATTCTGACTGAAATTCTTCGATCAGTTTTGCTGCCTGAAGGATACGAAGCGCGTCTTCATGCCGTTTTACCACCACAGCATAAGAGACACTTTCCTTCGCAATGTTCCTGCGGATAGAGATATCAGCTTCTATATTAAATGTTTTTGTGATCAATGTAAAGCATTTTCTTGCAACAGCCAAATTTTCCGAATGAATTTTTACGCTGTAATGCCCATAACTATTGATTACGATGGAGCCGCACATACTGATCAGGGCTGCAAGTTCAGCAATCTGGCAGTGCCTTGCGGTGTTCCATTGCTTCGAAAGTTCTTCTTTCACATTTCCAGAAAATGACATAGCTCTCTCCTATTTCGCCTTCGTTATAGCATCTTTCCCAATATCCCGGTGTTCGATACGCACTCCATAACTTTCCTTCGGCTCCAGAAACTGGTACAGGGCGTTTGCAAGCGTAACGGACCGATGCTTGCCGCCAGTACATCCTATGGCAATCACCAGCTGATTTTTTCCCTCCAGTATATAGTTGGGTATTAAAAATTCCATCATTTCAGTTAATTTCCCCAGAAATTCCCTGGCTTTGTCATTGTCCATTACATATTCGCGCACTTCCTGGTCATTGCCTGTCTTCGGCCTCAAATCCATAATATAATATGGATTGGGAAGAAAACGGACATCAAACACCAGGTCGGCATCCTGCGGGATCCCATATTTAAATCCAAACGACATCACCGTGATATAAAGGTTCTTAAAATCCTTCCCTTCCACAAAAATTTTTTCAAGCTCCAGCCGCAGCTCTCGTGTAAGCATCTTGCTTGTATCAAGTATATACGTGGACTGCATTTTTAAGAACGCAATTTTTTCTCTTTCTTTTGCAATGCCAATATCAATGTGCCCTGCTCCGCCCAAAGGATGCTGCCGCCTGGTCTCCTTGTAACGCTTAACCAGAACATCATCCCCGGCATCCAGAAACAGAATCTCGTAGCCCAGCCCGAGCTCATCAATCTGCTTTAGCTTCTCTTCCAGTCCTTTAAAGGCCTGGCCGCCCCGGATATCAATCCCCAGGGCCGCCTTGTCTATCTCGGTATCCGGCGCCGCCAGCATCTCCGCAAACTTCTGAATCAGAGGAATGGGCAGATTATCCACACAGAAATACCCCATATCCTCCAGCATCTTCAGCGCAGTGGATTTGCCGGCGCCCGACATACCAGTTACAATCACAAATCTCATTTCAGAATTCTCCTATCCGTTTCACTTCCGGCTCCAGCCTGACGCCGGATGCCGCCTCCACCTTATCAGCAACCTGCTCCATCAGGGAGATCACTTCTGCTGCCGTAGCGCCGCCCCGGTTAATCACGAATCCGCAGTGTTTCTGTGACACCTGCGCATTTCCCACCTGAAATCCCCGCAGCCCTGCATCCTCTATCAGCCTGCCTGCAAAATACCCCTCCGGCCGTTTGAACGTGCTCCCCGCGCTGGGGTATTCCAACGGCTGCTTTGACACTCTTTTTTCTTTCAGCTCCTCCATATAAGAACGGATATCACCGGCATCTCCCGGCTCCAGCCTGATCACTGCTTCCAGAACAATATAATTCTTTTTGGCAACGATACTCGTTCGGTACCCCAATTCCAACTCATCTTCCCCGAGCGTCTTTACCTCACCTTCCGGAGTCATAACAACCACGCTCTCCAGAACCTGCTTCATCTCACCTCCATAGGCCCCTGCATTCATCATCACAGCTCCGCCCAGTGTCCCCGGTATCCCGGATGCAAACTCAAACCCCTTCAGGCTGTGCGAAAGAGCTTCCGCCGCTATCCTGGACAACAGAGCGCCTGCCTGCGCATAAATCCGATTCTCCTCAGCATGTATCCCACTCATATTTTTATAAATCTGAATCACAACGCCTCTATATCCTTTGTCTCCCACCAGAAGATTGCTGCCGTTCCCCAGAATATAATAAGGCACCTCTTCCTCTTTGCACAAACCGATGACCTTTTTTACGCCTTCGGTATCACAGGGAACTGCAAAATAATCCGCCGGCCCTCCTATACGGAATGTCGTATGGCGGCTCATTGGTTCATCTGCAAAAACGCATTTCTCTCCCAGTATGTCACATAATTTTTCGTATAAACTCATACATGATCTCCAATTCTTTTGAACTTTCACCTCAATCATACAACAAACCCCCGCCAAATTCAACGTTTAGTACGCAAGCTTTAGACTTGCGGAGGGAAGGGGGCGCGAAATGAAGGGGACGCGAAATGAAGAGATCGCCGAAAGCCTTCCAAATGCACCTATGCCGTTGCGATGTGCGGGCACGAGCCTAAGAAATTCTAGGAAGCCGACAGCTGAAAAAGCGGGGCACAGGCGACACATCACGAGAAATCCGATGATTTCTCGCGCTGGGTCGCCTGATTTTGTGATTTGGTGATCACAAAATCTCCCCGCTTTTTCAGCTGTCGGCTTCCAAGAATTTCTAAGGCCCGCTTTAGCACATCGCAACGGCATAGGTGCATTTGGAAGGCTTTCGGCGATCCCTTCATTTCGCTGGGCGTATCCAGACGGTAGTTAAGACCCCATCTTGGGGGAGGCTGCGTAACGGGAGCAGCGTATTGATTCGCTTGGTGGATCATTAAAGCCCCATTAGTTTATTAACGGCACGAGTGTACCTGACAGAAAAATGAGCAATTACGCTGTAAAAACACAAAAGTTCCCCTTTACAATTGAGCTCACTTTTTACTGTTCAAAATTTTCGCACATGCAATGCAGTAAATTGCGGAATAAGGTATACCCAAAGGGCACCCCGTAACACATACCCTGACGGGCAGGTCTGCAGTAAACTGCCGAACAATGTATAACTTGCTCTTTCTATGTACCGGATCTATCCAGTATCACCAAACGAATCCATACACTGCCCCCGTCATGGAGCCCACTCTGGCAGGCAGGCTTATCTGCCGATTGGATGCACCCAGCAAAATGAAGGGATAGCCGCCAGCCTCCGAAGGGCACACATGCCGTTCTAAATTGCTAAAGCAGGCCTTAGAAATTCTTAGAACCAGACAGCCGCGAGAGTGGGGAGCTTTTATGATTCCGAATCATAAAAGCGGATGGCCCAGCGCGAGAAATCATCGAATTTCTCGTGATGTGCCATCCGTGCCCCACTCTCGCGGCTGGCTGCTTCTTAGAATTTCTTAGGTTCTGTGTCCGCAATTTAGAACGGCATGTGTGCCCTTCGGAGGCTGGCGGCTATCCCTTCATTTTGCGCCCCCTCCCACCGCACCACTAAAGCCGCACACGAAACTCCACTTGCAAAAAAGCCCCGAATGTTGTATATTTAGGGGGTATACATGCTTTGAGCAATTACGCAATAAAATAATAAAGGAGTGAACAGATAATTGGACTCGAGTGATGCCATACAATTTGTTATATTAATCGTTTTATTGATACTGTCTGCATTTTTTTCATCCGCGGAGACGGCGCTTACCACGGTGAGCAAGATCCGCATGCGTTCTCTGGCAGACGACGGAAACAAACGTGCCAGGATAGTTCTGGACGTTACGGAAAAACATTCCCGTAAGATGCTGAGCGCAATCTTAATCGGCAACAACATTGTAAATATTTCCGCTTCCTCATTAGCCACCACACTGGCCTACAGCTTCGGTGGTTACATGGTCAGCATTGCAACGGCAATCCTGACAGTTGCGATCCTCGTATTTGGAGAGATTACTCCAAAGAGCATGGCAACCTTAAATGCAGTGAAGCTGTCCCTTGCCTATATCCCGGTGATCCGGGCATTTATGGTGGTGATGACCCCATTTATCTTCATCATTAACCTGATCTCACATGGAATACTGTTTATATTCCGCATTGATCCCAATGCCAAGAACAGCGCCATGACAGAGGACGAACTTCGTACGATTGTGGATGTAAGCCACGAAGACGGAATCATTGAATCCGAAGAGAAGGAAATGATCTACAATGTGTTCGACCTGGGCGATGCCCGTGCCAAGGATGTAATGGTGCCGCGTGTACACGTGACATTTGCAGATGTAAACAGTACTTATAAAGAACTGATTGATATTTTCAAAGAAGACAAATTCACACGTCTCCCTGTTTATGAGGATACAACCGATAATGTTATCGGTACCATTAATATGAAAGACCTTCTGCTTTTTGACAGTACGGAGCAGTTTTCTGTGCGCAACATACTGCGCGAAGCATATTTTACTTACGAATATAAAAATATATCCGAGCTGCTCGTGGAAATGCGGGATGCCTCTTTTAATATCGCTATTGTGCTAGATGAATACGGTGAAACAGCCGGTCTTGTTACTCTGGAGGATATTCTGGAGGAAATCGTAGGGGAAATCCATGATGAATATGACGAGAAAGAAGATGACTTCGTAAAGCAGCTTGGCGAAAACGAATATATTATCGAAGGCTCCATGAGCCTGGATGATGTCAATGACCGTCTGGACCTGGAACTGCAGTCAGAGGATTATGACTCCCTCGGCGGTTTTATTATAGAGCATCTGGACAGGCTCCCCGAAGTGGGTGACGAGGTTACGACAGACAGCGGAATTATGCTGGTCGTTGAAACACTGGATAAGAACAGGGTGGAAAGCGTACACGTCTATCTGCCTGAGAAGAAAGCAATCGATGAAGAGGACGGAGAATCCGAGGATCCGGATGACGTCCCGTCAAAAAAAGAATATGGAGAACGGCATAAGGAATACGGCGGATCATAATTCTGCCATGCCAATCATCCTATCGGACTTCCAATTGGCGTCTGAACTGCGCGTAAGCAGTCAGGCTCCATGCGGGGGTCCGATTTTCTTTGGCAGACAGGAACATCCTGGCATTTTCTACATATCATAAAATAGAACAATGTGAAAGGAATCTTTACTTATGCCTTATTCAATCATGTTAGATGCAGGACACGGGGGGCGTGACCCAGGCGCCGTATATAATGGACGCCAGGAAAAAGACGATACTCTGCGCCTTACATTAGCCGTTGGTGAAATTCTTCAGAACCATGATATCGACGTAGAATACACCAGAACTACGGATGTATACGAATCTCCTTATGAAAAAGCAATGGAAGCAAACAATGCGGGGGTGGATTTTTTCATTTCCATACACCGGAACTCTTTTCCCACAGACAACGTAGTATCAGGAGTGGAGTCACTGGTATATGATCTCTCCGGAATTAAACTTGAGATGGCTGAAAATATCAATGAACAGCTCGAGGCCGTAGGATTTGTGAATCTCGGCGTAAAGGCGCGCCCCAACCTGGTGGTGCTCCGCCGCACAAAAATGCCCGCTGTTCTGGTAGAGGTTGGATTTATCAATTCCAACACAGATAACCAGCTTTTTGATGACAATTTCGACGCAATCGCCCAGGCAATCGCTTCCGGGATTCTCGACACACTGGAGATGGATCAGGTGATCGATCCGCCGGGATATAAGGTACAGGTGGGCGCTTTCCGAAATCCCACTTATGCGAACCGGCTGCTGAATGAACTTCTGGAACAGGATTTCCCCGCATCTATCGTCGATACGGACGGATTCTTCCGGGTTCAGGTCGGCAATTACGATACTCTGGACGATGCAACAGCCATGGAGCAGCGTCTCAAAAGAGCCGGCTATCCAACCATTATTGTCAGCCGATAACATCTGTCCCTTTTGCCTGCGGTTTTTCCTGCCATGCAGCTCCCCACGATATGGCAGGAATGCCCCTGGACAATACCCTCCGGGAAATGTATGGATTCCCAACATTTGATTTTTTTTCTATTTGTGTTAAACTGGAAATAATATTGGCTGTCCATGCAGGAATGGAGGAAAACTATGGAAAGCATTGAACAAATAAGTACCGGACTGGCCGGGGCAGACGAGGTAATCGGCGGCCTCCGGCCCGGTGATCATATCATCTGGCAGGTGGACACTCTGGAGTCCTACGCATTTGCCGCCCGCAAGTTTGTCAGGCAGGCTGCCGCGGACCGCAGGCGCATCCTTTATATACACTTTGGCAGTCACGCGCCCCTGGTGGATGATGCCGCACTGAAAGACGAAGGCGCTGATTTTCAAATGTATACCATCGATGTCTGTCATGGTTTTGAATCTTTCACCAGCGATATATACCGGATTATCACGGCAGAGGGGAAGCATTGCTTCTATCTGTTCGACTGTCTCACCGAGCTGCAGCAGCACTGGTGCTCCGATTTGATGATCGGGAATTTCTTTCAGGTGGCCTGCCCTTATCTGTCGGAATTCGAGACGGTTTCCTGTTTTGCGCTTGACAGGAATGCCCATACGCAGGATACCATTGCACGGATCCGGGAAGCTGTGAGGCTTCTTTTGAATCTCTATTTTGTAGACGGAAACTATTATCTGCATCCGCTGAAGGTCTGGGAACGCTACTCCCCCGTTATGTTTCTGCCCCACCTGCTTACAGAATCCGGCGCAGAGTGCATCACGGACAGTGCAAGCTCTGCCGAGTTATTTTCCAGGCTCCAGATTCATACTAAAAAGCTGGATTACTGGGATGTAAGCTTTGAGGAGGCCAAGCCCTATCTGAACGCCGCTTCCGCAGAGCAGGCATATGTAAAAGAGAACCTGCTGAATCTGCTCATCGGACAGCGCTCCAGAATTGCTTCCCTGAGCAGGGAATACTTCACACTGGCGGATCTGATTCAGATCGGCAGCCGGGTGATCGGTACCGGATATATTGGCGGCAAGTCGGTGGGCATGCTTTTAGCCCGCAAAATACTGGAAACGAAAAACCCGGATTTTTACCGGGAACATATGGAGCGGCACGATTCCTATTATATCGGCTCGGATGTGTTCTATACTTACATTGTACAAAATGGCTGCTGGCGCCTCCGGATGGAACAAAAGACGGAGGAAGGATATTTCCGTGCGGCTCCCGCACTTCGGGAAAAGCTTTTGACCGGGCATTTTCCTCCTGCAATCAAGGAGCAGATCATGGTCATGCTGGAATATTACGGCCAGTCTCCCATCATTGTCCGCTCCAGCTCTCTTCTGGAAGATAACTTTGGAAATGCATTTGCCGGAAAATACGACAGTTTCTTCTGTCCCAACCAGGGATCACCGGAAGACCGTTATGATGCTTTTCTCGAGGCCGTGCGCAAGGTGTATGCCAGTGTCATGAGCCAGGAGGCTCTGGAATACCGCAAGAACCGAGGCCTCTCAGGCGAGGACGAGCAGATGGCTCTGCTGGTGCAGAGAGTATCCGGCGATTACCACGGCAAATACTTCTTCCCCCATTGTGCCGGAGTTGGTAATTCTTCTAATCTGTTCGTTTGGGATAAGAACACCGATCCGTCCAAGGGGATGCTGCGTCTCGTATTCGGAATGGGCACCCGCGCCGTAGACCGGGTTAATTCGGACTATCCGCGGATTGTGGCGCTGGACAAACCAGAGCGCCCTCCCCTGCTCAACTATGGAGATGAAAGGAAATTTTCCCAGCACTACGTGGATGTGATTAATCTGGAGGAAAATGAATTCCAGACCGTGCCCATCGAGGACACCGCAGGTCTCCCTCTGAAGACCAATATCCGGCTCTTCATGGAACCTGACTACGAGCTTGCCAGACATTTCCGTGAAATCGGCCAGCCGGGCCGCAAAGTTCCGGACATTGTCAGTTTCACCCGCCTGCTGAGGCATACGGATTTTCCCAGGGCGCTGGAAAATATTCTGGCCGTATTATCGCATACTTACGACTATCCCGTAGACATCGAATTCACCTGCAACTTCAATAAACAAGAAGATTACCGGATCAATCTGCTGCAATGCCGCCCCCTGCAGACAAAGGGTCTTGGAAAAACCATAGAATTCCCTGAAAATACGGGCAGGGACCGCAGCTATTTCTCCTCAAAAGGAAACTTTATGGGTGGAAATGTCCGTCTTCCGGTCCACTATATCATTTTTGTAAAAATTAAACCTTACCTGGAGCTGAATGAGCACCAGAAATATGCCATAGCCAACCAGATCGGCACCCTGAACCGTCTGCTTCGGAACCGCCACGCCGTCCTGATCGGCCCCGGCCGCTGGGGAACCACCACGCCCGCCCTGGGTGTCCCGGTGCGTTTCACAGACCTGTGCAGCATGGATGCCATCTGCGAAGTATCCTACGAGAATCTGGGCCTGATGCCCGAGCTCTCCTACGGAAGCCACTTTTTCCAGGATATCGTAGAATCCAACATCTTCTACATCGCCCTGTTCCAGAGGGACAGCCAGGTGCATTTTAACGAAGGAAAAATACTCGCACACCCAAACCTCCTGGAGAACCTGCTAAAAGAAACCACAGAAGAAGAAATCTATTCCGACGTCATCCACGTAGCAGAACTCCAAGCAGAAGGGGTGGAGATATACTCCGATATTGTGGGGCAGCGGGTGGTTTGTGTTTAGAGAGGGGCCGCCTGTGGAGAGCGGGAGGGGAAGGCTGCGGAAACACACGGCGGGTGATTTCGAAGCTTTCCATTTGCGAAGAGCCCGTAACATCAAAGCGGGAGCCTCACATGGTCCAACAGCATTCACTGCGTAATCCTGATGGATTACACAGCTCAGGCTGTTTCAGAATCTGCTTCGGAAGCAGATTCTGCCCATGTGAGGCTCCCGCTTTGATGTAACGGGCTCTAATCGCGCATTCTACACTTCCGAAATCACCCGCCGTGTGTTTCCGCAGCCTTCCCCTCCCGCTCCCCACAGGCTACGTGCATCCGGCCGGTAGGTTCAAGGATCGCAATCTCGGACGGTATAAAAACGGTTGCGGCGGATTGAATTCCTATACAGAAACGAATCGACTGAAGAGGTATACTCAAGATATGTATACTTGCATTGCGTATCCTCGCCCAGGCCTTAACTACACGCCCAGCCATTCCCATCCGCAGCTCCCGTCCCCAGCCCGTCCCGGTTTATGCCCCACCATCCGCCTTGATGCACCAGCGAAGTGTCCGGATGGACGGGAGGCTGCGGGGGTGTATATGCCCTTTTAAACTGCTCAAAGTGCGCTTAGTGCTCCTTGGGGACAATACTGCCGGGAATGTGGGAGGAAACATGATTCCGAATCATGTTTCCGGATGACCCAGCGTGGGAAAATATCAATTTTCCCATGCTGTGTCATCCGTGCCCACATTCCCGGCAGTATTGTCCCCTAGGAGCACTTAGCAAACGGCCGCAATTTAAAAGGGCATATACACCCCCGCAGCCCTCCCGTCCATCCTGGCACGGAGCGTCCCTCCGTCTAGCAATACCCGTCTGGTGTCCCCATAAACATAATCCGCCCCCCTTTTGTGCCGCCCCCAGGACCCAGATCGATTACCCAGTCGCTGTTTTGGATGAGCTGCTGGTTATGCTCTGCGACCACTACGGTATTCCCGGCATCTGTTATGCGGTTCAGGAGTTTCAGGAAGTGTTCGATGTCGATTGGATGCAGGCCGGTTGTGGGCTCATCCATGAGATACAGGCTTTTTCTGCCTGAACTGTTCCCGATTAGTTCTTTTGCAAACTTGAGGCGCTGGCACTCTCCTCCTGATAATGTTGTCAGGCTTTGGCCCAGTTGAAGGTAGCCCAAACCTGCCTCCCGGAGAAGATACAGGATTTTTGAGATTTTGGGGATGCCCTCAAAATGGTCGTCGGCTTCTTCTATAGAAAGGTCCAGGATGTCTTTGATGGAAAGACCTTTGTATTTGACGGACAGCACCTGCTGCCGGAACTGATTTCCCCTGCACACAGGGCATACGGCTTTTGTATCCGCAAAGAACAGCATATTGTTGTCCACATAGCCCAGGCCCTGACAGTTTTCGCATCTGCCGCCTGGGGTATTGAATGAAAAATGCCGGGAAGTCAGCCCCGCTTTTTTTGCAGACTCAGTTTTGGCGAAGACCGCCCTGATTTCTGTATATACTCCGGAATAGGTTGCCACATTTGAACGTTTCATTTTCGAGATCGGCGCCTGCCCAATCTCTATGATACTGTCAAATTGTTCCAGTCCTTTTACTTGATTCCCCGGTTTTACTGCGGAACCGCCTGCCGGGCATAGATGGCTTGATTCCCCTGGATGCACCTGGTTTTGCGCTGTTTTTGCTCCGCCTTTTGCAAGAACTTCGAAAATAAGGGTTGACTTTCCGGAATCTGAGGGGCCCGTAATGGCAGTAAAACAGCCGACTGGAATATCTGCGGAAAGATGGTCCAGATTATATTTTACGGCGTTCTGAATCCTGATCTTTCCCTGCGCACTCCGGTAATCCTGTTTCACGGGATGGGGCGCCTGAAGATAGGTTCCTGTCACGGATGCTTTCTGCCGCATGATCTCTTCCAGGGTACCGGATGCGATGATTTCTCCCCCATGTCTGCCGGATCCCGGACCGATATCTATGATATAATCGGCGGCAGCCATGATATCGGTATCGTGCTCAATGACGAGCACCGTATTCTCCAGATCCCGCATCTTTTTTAGTATTTCCAGGAGTCCCGCCGTATCTTTGGGATGGAGCCCTGCAGTTGGTTCGTCCAGTATATAAATCACACCGGATAATTCCGAATCCAGTGCGGCCGCCAGCCGCAGTCTCTGCAGTTCGCCTCCCGACAGAGTAACGATCTGCCTGTCCAGAGACAGATAGCCCAGCCCCACTTTGATAAAGCGGTTCAGTTTAGTCTTTATATCCCGAATATAGGCGTTTACAAGCGCTGCATGCCGTTCTGCCATGGAAACTTCCAGCTGCCCGATCCAGTCCTCTAATTGTTCCAGAGAATAAAACGACAATTCCGGCAGGCGGGTGCCATTTACAGTCACATTTCTGCTCAGTTCGCAGAGACGCTCGCCTTTACAGTCCGGGCAGTCGACAATATCAAAATACGCCTCCAGTTGTCTGGCCTCCCCATTCTTATCTGCCAGCCGCCTCCATAATATCGGCAGCACTCCCTCGAACCTGCCTGCAGCGGTTGTTTTAGGAGGACTGATACCGGGGAATTCCGTTTTAACCCGGCTGCTGTCTATGCCGTTGTATAAAATCTCTTTTTGTATCTCACTGAAACGCTCTACGGGGATGTCTTTGTCTCCTAAAATACCGTAATGCTCAAAAGCGGCATATAAGACTCCCGTCTGATATTTTCCATATTGTTTTTCCCAAAAACGAACCGCACCGTTTTCCAGCGACAGGGTTTCATCGACCACCTGTTCCTTTTTCACGGTATGCACTTTTCCCAGTCCCTCACAGGCCGGACAGGCTCCTTCCTTTGTATTAAAAGAGAAATAGGTGCGGGTAATCTTGTCCATTCTCTTTCCACATTTACTGCAATACATATAGACGTAGAAATCCGCATTGATCTTCTCCGTCTCTTCCCTGCAGTCTGCCGCCGAAATAATCCCGCCGCAGTGCGGGCAGGTACGCATCCCCAGCTTCTCATAGATCATCCGCAGGTCCGTATATATATCCGACTGGGTTCCCACCGTAGAACGGGGATTTCTGTTTCCATCCGTCTGGGAAATCAGGATGGCCGGGGAAGCTCCCTTAACGTTCTCTACATCTGGCTTGTGGATTCCCTCCAGCGTGATTGCCTCGAGATACTGCCTCTGACATTCCTGAAACAGAACATCGATCAGCAAAGTAGACTTGCCCGAGCCGGAAAGCCCCGTAAATACAACCAGTTTATTTTTGGGTATTTGGAGCGAAATATTTTTCAGATTGCCTTCGTTCGCACCAGTAATTCTGATATCACTCATGTGATACCTCCTCTTCTTCCTTTTTGCCGGACACCGCACATCCATTTTCAGGTTACATAATCTCAGTATACAATATCACACAGAGGAAGAGGGATTTTTTTAGTGGGGCTGCGCTGAGGCTTTTGCGTCTGTGCTATCGGAGGCCGTAGAAAAAGGAAGGGAGACAGGACTGCTCCTGTTTCCCTTCCTTTTCCATTACGCCGGCCTACTGCTGCCGTCCTGTATCCGATCGCCGGTTTCGTCCGGTTCCCGAACCCATTGCAGCTTTGCAGTCTCTCACAGCGGCCGCTTACCCAATAATAAGTCCTTCCTTTTCCATAACCTGGATGACTTGATTTACATGCTTTTCACAGATTTCGTCTGTTGCAGCTTCTACCATAACACGGATGACCGGTTCGGTTCCGCTTTCTCTGACGAGTATGCGACCCTCGCTGCCCAGGGCTGCGGTTACTTCCTCTACTGCCTTCTGTACCGCCGGATTTTCACGCGCTGTTTTTTTGTCTGTCACGCGGACATTCTTCAGCAGCTGCGGATAGATTTTTACATCTTCACACAGTTTGGCAAGACTCTGCTTCTTTTCCATAATAACTTCCATGATCATCAGGGAAGTCAGCACACCGTCTCCGGTTCTTGCGTGCTTGCTGAATATGATGTGGCCGGACTGCTCCCCGCCCAGCACGTAACCATTCTGAAGCATGTTCTCATACACGTATTTATCGCCGACTGCCGTCTGCTCATAGTTCATGCCCACTCTATCACAGGCTTTGTAGAGCCCCAGATTGGACATTACCGTTGTAACGATGGTGTTATCCTCCAGGCGGCCCTGCTCCATCAGATACTTCCCGCATACATAAAGGATCAGGTCGCCGTCTACTACATTGCCGTTTCCATCTACTGCGATACACCTGTCTGCATCACCGTCAAATGCAAATCCGACATCCAGTTTCTTTTCCCTTACATACTGCTGCAGTATCTCTATATGTGTGGAACCGCAGTTGGTATTAATATTTGTTCCGTTCGGCTCATTGTTGATGACATAGGTTTTAGCCCCCAGCGCATCATAGACACTCTTTGCAATGCTGAATGCGCTTCCGTTTGCACAGTCCAGTCCGATCTTCATGTCTTTAAAAGACCGGGTAGCAAGTGAAATCAAATGTCCGATATAGCGGTTTCTTCCTGCCGCATAGTCAATTGTGCAGCCGATGTCTTCCTTTGTTGCCAGAGGGAGTTCTTCGATCTCACCGTCAATATAGGCTTCTATCTTTGCTTCAACTTCGGCCTCCATCTTATGGCCCTGACCGTTAATCACCTTGATTCCATTGTCGTAGAATGGATTATGGCTGGCAGAAATCATCAGGCCGCAGTCAAAATCTTCCGTCCTCACAACATAAGATACACTTGGTGTTGTTGTAACATGGAGCAGATATGCATCCGCTCCCGATGCGGTTAAGCCCGACGCCAGTGCGTATTCAAACATATAACTGCTTCGTCTTGTATCCTTGCCGATTACGATTCTGGCCTTGTGCTCCCGGCCAAAATACCAACCCAGATAACGGCCTACCTTAAAGGCGTGCTCCACTGTCAATACTACGTTTGCTTCTCCTCGAAATCCGTCTGTCCCAAAATATTTGCCCATATACTTTTCCTCTTATTAATTTGTCTGGTTACATATAATAATGCTTCCTGTTATGGCAGCATTTATTACCATTATATTCTCATCTTCTCCAGGATACAACTATTTTTTTACATACGCCGGACTGCTCAGTCATTACTATTCACGGCCGAAGGCCGCGCATAGTAACGCCCTCTCTCCCCATAGTCAGTCTTTGTGTGCATTATTAGCCTTCCATTTTTTCAATAATTGCTCTTGCTACGCAGATCCCATTGGCTGATGCATGCTGGAGTCCCCGCGTCACTGCGGCCCCGTCTCCCATGGCGCGCAGACCTGAAACATTTGTTTCAAATTTTTTATCTACAATGACTTTGTTGGAATAGAATTTTACTTCTACACCATACAGAAGGGTCTCGTCACTGGCAATTCCCGGTGTCACTTTATCCAGAGCCTTGATCATCTCATCGATGGAAACCATGATCCGGTGCGGAAATACGAGTGACAGATCTCCCGGCACTGCGTCTTTCAGCGTTGGTGTGATATTATTTCGTAGCAGACGCTCCTCCGTTGTCCTGCGGCCTCTGCGGAAATCACCGTATCTTTGGAGCAGAATTCTGCCGCCGCTCAGCATATTACCAAGCTGTGCAATATGTTTCCCATATTCGGTCGGAGTTTTGAAGGGTTCCGTAAAGTTCTTGGACACCAGAAGCGCAAAGTTGGTGTTATGCGTTTTCATGTCTTTTGATTTATATGCATGCCCGTTCACAACGGCCAGCCCATTTTCATAATATTCCGTTGCCACCTCACCGGATGGATTCGTACAGAATACTCTCACCTTATCATCAAATGTCGGCGTATAGTACACCAATTTCGCTTCGTAGAGTTTTTCATTGAGTTCCTGCATAATCTCATCACGAACTTCCACGCGGACGCCTACATCGATTGTTCCGTTTTTCGTCTCGATATCATGCCCCTTGCAGATGTGTGAGAACCACTCGGATCCCTCTCTTCCTACTCCCGCCACGACCTCCGGCGCATAGAAGGTGTCTCCTTTATCCGTCACGATTCCCTTTACTACGCCATCCTCGATGATAATATCCGTCACCATCGTTTTAAACAGGATTTCCACGCCTGCGTCCAGAAGATGATGCTGGAGGCGCGTGTAAATCTTATAGCCTTCCTCCGTCCCCAGATGGCGGATCGGACATTCTATCAATTTCAGATTGGCACGGATTGCTTTGGAACGAATATCAGTAATCGCTTGCTGGTCTTCAATACCATACACCTTCTCGTCGGCTCCGAACTGCAGGTAGATGCTGTCCGCTTCGTGAATCATTTCCGTGGCTTTATCATACCCCAATATCGCCGGAAGCGTTCCTCCAACATCCGGTGACAGGGACAGCTTGCCGTCAGAAAACGCACCGGCCCCAGCAAAACCGGTTGTAATCGAACAGGGCTTGCAGCCTACGCACACCTTTGTCTTCCGTTTCGGACACTGTCTCTCTTCAATACATCGGCCCTTCTCAACCATCAATACACTCAGATCCGGCTTCTGACGCTTCAGTTCATACGCACAGAAAATCCCGGACGGACCTGCACCAATAATTATTACATCATACTGTTTCATCTTATCCCTCAGCTTTCTCTGAATTCAATTTTCATGTCCCTCTAAGTTATTCGAAGTGTGTGGGAATTGCGTGGGGG